>CAZLRY010000103.1:0-9764 GCA_964561675.1 uncultured Chitinophaga sp. | reverse complement strand
GACAGCCGTACTGATCAGTATCAGTACGCCGGATTACCAGAATAATTACATTTGAGCATATTGGATTGTCAACCACTTCAATTAACAAAATGGAAAGAAGGGATCTTTTAAAATCAATTGGCCTGATCGGGGGGAGCAGTTTGTTTCCAGCCGTTTTATCCAATTTCCTGAGCAGTTGCTCCGGCAAAGACATGAGTGCCTATTCTCCGGTATTTTTCAGTAAAAAAGAGTACAACCAGGTTACAGCACTGATTGATATCCTTATTCCGGCTACCGGCACTAAATCCGCTTCACAGGTCAACGTACAGGTTTTCCTCGACCAGGTTTTTCAGCAATGCCTCGTGAAAGAGGAACAGCAGGAAATCCATGATGGTCTGAAAAGTATGGAGACGGAATTTGAAAACGCGGCCGATAAAATTGTTTTTGTAAAAGAGCTGGATGAAAAAGCTTTTGGAAAAAAAGAGGCGAATGCCTGGTTCCGCAGTATCAAAAAATATACACTGATTGGATTTTTTACTTCCGAAGAGGGCGTTACAAAAGCATCCAATTATGTGAAAGCACCGGAAGTTTATAAGGGAGATATACCGGCTGATGAAACGACCTTGAATTATGGCAGAACTACTTTACATTTTTAATTGAATACTATGGCTGGATTTACTATACTGGGAAAAGCAGAAAAAGGAAACCGTTACGATGCCATTGTAATCGGTTCTGGCATTACCGGTGGAATTGCCGCCAAAGAACTCACGGAAAAAGGCCTGAAAGTACTGGTGCTTGAACGGGGCCGGATGGTGGAGCATATTACGGATTACCCGACCGCTCAACAAGATCCCTGGGAATTTCCGTTGGCCAATATGGTCAGCCTGGAAGAAAAGAAAGATTACCAGGTTCAGAAAGATATTTACATATTCGGACAGGATGCGAAGCATTTCCTGGTAAAAGATACCGAGCATCCATATGTGCAGGAAAAACCATTTTCCTGGCAACGGGGTTATCAGTTGGGCGGACGTTCTTTACTATGGTCCAAACATTGCTACCGCCTGAGTGACCTTGATTTTGAAGCCAACCAGAAAGAAGGGATCGGGATTGACTGGCCGATCCGCTACAAGGACATAGCTCCCTGGTATGATCATATTGAATCTTATGTAGGTATCAGTGGCAACCGGGATGGAATCGCCCAGATACCGGATGGAAATTTCCTGCCGCCGTTTGAAATGAATGTGTTTGAAAAACAAATCCGGGAGCGTTTACGAAAATCATTCCCGGAACGAGACCTGGTGATGGGCCGGATGGCTATCCTTACCAAAGACCATAATGGGCGAAACCGTTGTCATTCCCGCAATCTCTGTTACCGGGGTTGTATTTATGGGGCACCCTATTCCAGTAATTCAGCGGCCCTCCCGGATGCAGCCAAAACAGGAAATCTTACGCTGCGCCCGTTTTCAATCGTTCATAGCCTGATCTATGATAACAAAACCAATAAACTGAAAGGCGTACGTATTATCGACACGGAGACCAAGGATATGATCGAATTCTATTCCACCCTGATTTTCCTGAATGCGTCCACGATCGGCAGTACCCAGATTTTACAACAATCGGCAACACCTGAATACCCGGATGGATTGGCGAATTCGAGCGGTGTACTTGGACATTACCTGATGGATCATCATGCGGGAATCGGGGCCACGGGCGGTTACAGCGGATTGAAAGATCATTTTTATTACGGACAACGACCCGCCAGTGTATATGTGCCCCGGTTCAGGAATATAAAAAGCAATGACCAGCCTTACCTGCGTGGATTCGGTTATGAAAATTATACCAGCCGGAGTGACTGGTCACGCGGGATGTACCAGGCAGGTTTCGGAGCTGAATGGAAAGAATCCCTGACCCACCCGGGTGAATGGTTTGCTTATTTTGAAGCCTATGGGGAAACATTGCCGGCATATACCAATACGGTGTCGCTCAGCAAAGACCAGAAAGATAAATGGGGGATCCCGTTACCGGTGATTTCCATGGAATACGGGGAGAATGAAAAGAAAATGAGAACGGATATGCAGCAGTCAGCTGAAGACATGCTGGAAGCGGCCAACCTGGACTGGGTAAATAAATTTGACTATGGTATGATGCCCGGTTCCGTGATACATGAAATGGGCACGGCCCGCATGGGTCATGATCCCAAAACATCCGTTTTGAACCAATGGAATCAGTCCCACGATATCAAAAACCTGTTTGTCACGGATGGCTCCTGTATGGCATCTTCCCCCTGTCAGAATCCATCGCTTACCTATATGGCCCTGACCGCAAGGGCTTGTGATTATGCGGTGAAGGAATTGAAAAAAGGGAATATATAAATCAGTCAAATAAATGATCGTGCTCAATAACCGTTGAATATAATTCTGGTTCTTTTGCAGCCGATGATAACAGACCCTTTGTTGAAAGAAAATAAAACAGCATCCGATTATGCCTGGATCTACTGGCGGGCTGTCCAGGTTATCTGCTGGCTGGCAGGATTTGTGTTGCTGATTACTTTATTTGTAAAGCCTGCACTGGGCATTACTATATTATGGAACGGACTCATTCCTTTAGCACCGGCCTTACTGGTTGTGGCCACGGGAGTCTGGAGAAACATTTGTCCCCTGGGTACCACTTCGCTTTTACCCGATCGTTTTGGAGCACCCGGCAAATTGAAGTTAACGCCGAAAGATCAGTCCTGGCTGCACCTGGTCGGGGTGTTTTTGTTATTACTGATCATTCCCTTACGACATGTGATATTCAATACCGATGGTCGTGCCACCGGCATGATCCTGATCCTGCTGGGAGCTGTTGCTTTTTCAACCGGCTTATTTTTTGAACGCAAATCCGCCTGGTGCGCCGGGATCTGTCCGGTACACCCGGTCGAAAAATTTTACGGTAGTAAGCCGGCCGTGAAACTGATGAATGTACATTGTGTGAACTGTATCCGTTGTTCCGTTCCCTGCCCGGACTCCACCCAAAACACCAAACCCTTCCAGCAAGATGAATCGGTAGTGGCGCGTATGACTGAGTTCCTGCTCGTGGGCGCTTTTCCCGGTTATATCTGGGGTTGGTTTCATACACCGGATTATACAGGGCAGGAGGGATGGCAACACCTGGCACAAGTATATAAGTTACCGGTAATCGCCGGGACTGTAACCACTTCCCTTTATTTCCTGCTACGTTTTTTCTTTAGCAAAAACCGGACATTGCTGATCCGCTTTTTTGCCGCTGCGGCAATATCCTGTTATTACTGGTTCCGCCTGCCGCTCTTATTTGGCTATGATCCGGCGGATACACACAGCCGGTTGATCGACCTGAGTGGAATGATACCGCATTGGATCATTACTACAATCAGTTTTACACTGATCTTGTTTTTTATGTGGTGGTTCCTGATCCGGGAAAATAAAAAGGTTAGCTGGTCAGCCAGGCCAGTTTTGCTTGGTAAATAAATGAGTTTTTCAAAGCGAGACGGATATGTTAAATTAGTAACATGCGAAAGTTACTTTACTGCTTACCGGTATTTCTATTGTTTTCCTGTTCCCGGCGGGTTCTCGAAGTGGCAGAACCACATTATTTTCATGATAATTATTTTTTGTTCCGTGAAAACGGACGCTATTCCGGAAAAATGCTGGTACTTGGCATTTTTCGGTTGCCTGATTTTCAACGGGGACATTATATCCGGCAAAAGGATTCAGTTTATTTTCTACGCAAACAAAAGAAGAACCTTTTTTCTGTCTATGCCTATGGGTTTATTGATACGGCGGAAAAAAAGTTCCTCTACAGGCCTGTAGATTCCACAGGTTGGAAAACCTATATCATACAGGAAATGCCCACCCGGAAAAGAGACCGGGCCAAGCGAAAAGCCCGCAACAGTAAAGCTGATGAATAATTGTCCTGCTATTCCGGTTTTCACGCTACAAGCAATATCTTAGCATACAAACTGATTTGCATGCAACCTATCATTGAATGTGTTCCCAATTTCAGCGAAGGAATTGATCTTCAGCTGATCCGTCAAATAACTGACCAGGTAGAAACCGTAGAAGGGGTACGTCTCCTCAACGTAGATCCGGGCAAAGCCACTAACCGTACGGTGGTCACATTTGTCGGGCATCCGGAAGCAGTAATCGAGGCTGCCTACCGCGCTATTAAAAAAGCCGGGGAACTGATCGATATGACCAAACACAAAGGCGAACATCCCCGGATGGGCGCTACCGATGTTTGTCCCCTGATTCCGATTGCAGGTATTACCATGGAAGAAACAGCCGCCATTGCCCAAAAACTGGCCAAAAGAGTAGGGGATGAATTATCGATACCGGTCTATCTCTACGAAGCGGCCCAGCCGGATAAAAGCCGGAATAATTTATCGGTTATACGTGCCGGTGAGTATGAGGGTTTTTTCAAGAAAATCAAAGAGCCGCAGTGGAAACCGGATTTTGGACCGGCCGAGTTTGATGCCAAAAGAGGCGGTACTGTGATCGGGGCCCGTGATTTCCTGGTGGCATATAATGTAAACCTCAATACCACCAGTACCCGTCGTGCCAATGCCGTAGCCTTTGACGTACGGGAGGCCGGAAGGAATGTGGTCATAAACGGAGAAAAAGTAAATCAGCCGGGCAGTCTGAAATCAGTAAAAGCCATTGGCTGGTTTATTGAAGAATACGGGGTGGCCCAGATCAGTATGAACCTCACGAATATTAATATCACCCCGCTGCATATCGCGTTTGATGAGGTCTGTAAAAAAGCCGATGCACGGGGCATCAGGGTCACCGGCTCGGAACTGGTGGGACTGGTCCCGTTGAAATCACTCACGGATGCCGGTCGTTATTTTTTACGTAAACAAAAACGATCCACCGGTGTTTCAGAAAAAGAACTGATCAAGATCGCGGTAAAATCCATGGGACTGGATGAGCTGGGGCCCTTTAAACCGGAAGAACGGATCATCGAGTATATGCTCCGTTTACCGGCCGACAGCAAATTGGTCAATATGAACCTTTCTGCTTTTGCCGACGAAACCGCCAGTGAAAGTCCCGCTCCGGGAGGAGGATCTATTTCTGCCTATGTGGGAGCACTGGGTGTTTCCCTGGCTACTATGGTGGCGAATCTTTCCTCACATAAAAAAGGATGGGATGAACGCTGGGAAGAGTTCAGTGACTGGGCCGAAAAAGGAGAAGCGCTGAAGAATGAATTGGTAAAACTGGTAGATGCAGATACAAAAGCGTTCAACAAGATCATGGAGGCCTTTGCCTTACCTAAATCTAATGAGATGGAAAAAGCACTTCGGAGCCAGGCAATCCAGGAAGCCACCCGATTCGCTATAGATATTCCCTTCCAGGTGATGCAGGCTTCGTTTAAAAGTCTCGAAGTGATCAAGGCCATGGCGGAAACCGGTAATCCTAATTCCGTATCCGATGCCGGGGTGGGAGCACTTTGTGCCCGTGCAGCCGTCATGGGAGCCTTCATGAATGTGCGCATCAATGCCGCCGGTTATTCCGATAAGGATTTTGTGGAAGAAATCGTAGGAAAAGGAAAAGAGATTGAACAGAAAACAATAGCTTTAGAACAGGAGATACTGAAAGTGGTCAACGAAAAGATCGGGCTCTGACAATCCAGATCGATGTGACGTGTATTTCCCAATTCCTAATTCCCATTTCCCAATTCCTATTTCCTATTCCCCAATCCCCACAAATGAAGCACCTCAAAATCTACAGCAAACAAGACATCCTCTCCCTGACCAAGATCCGCCGTTATGAAACCAAAGTGGGCGAACGGTTGAATGTGATCTTTGATGCCGCCGAACTGGAAAAATCCATTGAAGGCTCTGCGTCTAAGTATGTGTTGTTTGGTATACCGGAAGACCTGGGGGACAAAGGCAATTTCGGGATCGGGGGTACGGATACCTTGTGGATTCCATTCCTGCAGAGTTTTTTCAATCTTCAGAGTAATGATTTCATGGATGGCAATGAAATGCTGATGATCGGGCATTTTGATTTCGGGGATCTTCAATTCCTGATCGATACCACCGCCAAAGGAGATGATGAACGGATTGAAGCGTATCGTCATGCCGTGAATACGATTGATGATGAAGTGGAAAAACTGGTTAAAATTATAACGGCTGCCAAAAAAATACCGGTTGTAGTAGGAGGCGGACATAACAATTCTTATCCATTGATCAAAGGAGCGGCCAAGGGCTGGCACAAGGCCGGAAAAATTCCACTGGCCCAGATCAATTGTATTAACCTGGATGCCCATGCTGATTACCGGCCGATGGAAGGGCGTCATAGTGGCAATGCATTCCGGTATGCGGAAGAAGACGGTTATCTGCAGAAGTATTGTGTGATCGGCTTACATGAAAACTATATTCCGCAAAACAGCTGGGTGGATATCGTCAACAATCCTTTTATCGATTGCATAACGTTTGAAGACATTTTTGTGCATGACAAACGAACTTTTTTGCAGGCCGTGGCCCATGCCACCGGATTTACAGAAGACACCATGACCGGTATTGACATTGACCTCGATGCTATACAAAATACATTGAGCAGTGCCATGACCCCGGTAGGCGTCTCCCCGGTACAGGCCCGTCAGTATGTTTCCTTTGCTGCGGCAGATACCAAGCCGGCTTATTTATATATCTGTGAAGGAGCAACCCGTCTGACTGATGGACGTTCAGACAGTAGTAGTGCCAAACTGATCAGTTACCTGGTCAGTGATTTTATAAAAGCCAATACCGCATTTTAAATACAGGCAAGTCAGCTTTCGAGCTCCATGATTTTCTCAAAAAGCTGTTCGTATTGTTTGTTCAGTCCGGCAAGTTCCTGATCGGCTTTCTTATACCCGTTTTCTGCTTCTAGGAATTTTGTTTTATCGGAGTAAACAGATGGATCTGCCAGGGAGGCTTCCAATTCTGCTTTCCGGGTATTCAGTTGGGCAATCTGCTCTTCCACTTGCTGAAACTGGCGTTGCACCCGTTGTAATTCCTTCTTCTTTTCTTTATCTATGGCCACGCCGGGTTGTTGCTGTTTTACAACCGGAGGCGGGGGAGGCGGGGGAGCGGCTTGCTTTTGTTTATTATCCGCCTGTTTTACTGGTTCCGGCTTTTTCTCCGGTTTTTTATTTTCGAGTTCCTGTTTGGCCATCCGTTCCTTCCAGGCTACCCATTCTTCATAACCGCCCTTGAACTCTTTGATCTCGTGGTCCACAATTTCCCAGATCTTATTGGCCGTTTTAGCCACAAAATAACGGTCGTGACTTACCAGGATGATGCTGCCCTGGTAGCGGTTCAGGGATTCGATCAGCAGGTCGCAACTGTGCATATCCAGGTGGTTCGTAGGTTCATCGAGCATCAGGAAATTGGCCTTACTTACAATAACCTTGGCCAGTGCCACCCGCGCTTTTTCGCCTCCGCTTAGGATCCGTATTTTTTTATCCGATTCGTCGCCGCTGAAAAGAAAACATCCCAGCAATCCCCGTAATTCAAGTTCGGTCATCTGGCTGCCGCATTCCTTCATTTCATCCAGGATCGTGTTATTGATGTTCAGGGCTTCTAACTGGTGCTGGGCATAAAAACTCTCCTCTACATTATGGCCCCATTTACGTTCGCCCTGTGAAAACTGCTCCACGCCTGCAATGATCCGCAGTAAGGTGGACTTTCCTTTTCCATTGGCCCCGATCAGGGCAATTTTATCGCCGCGGTCAATTTCAACCGAACTGTTCTCAATAATGACATTGTCCCCGAAAGCTTTGGACACATTATGCAATTCTACCAGCACTTTTCCGGGTTGTTTGTCCACCCTGAAATTGATCCGGATATCCGGACGTTCAATCGCGGCTTCTTCAATCCTATCCAGTTTATCCAGTTTCTTCATGATACTCTGGGCCATAGCAGCTTTACTGGCTTTAGCCCGGAAACGCTCCACCAGCCGTTCATTTTGCCGGATATAATCCTGTTGATTTTCGTAGGCTTTCTGCTGCATTTCTACACGAATGGCTTTCTCCTTTTCGTAATAATCATAGTTACCGGTGTAGATATGCAATTGCTGCTGGTATACTTCCACGATCTTGGTCACCATCCTGTTCAGAAAGTATTTATCGTGGCTCACGATCACCACCGATCCCTGGTAATGCAGGAGGTATTTTTCCAGCCATTCAATGGAGGGAAGGTCAAGGTGGTTCGTTGGCTCATCGAGCAACAGCAAGTCGGGCTGCTGCAGGATCATTTTGGCCAGCAGGACCCGCATCCGCCATCCACCACTGAACTCTTTGTAAGGTCGTTGCAGATCGGCATTGGCAAATCCCAACCCTTGCAATACTTCTTCGGTTTTATGGTGGATACTGTATCCATCGAGGGTATCCATTTCATGCAGGCGGTCACTGTATTCATGCAGGGATTTCTCATCCCCTGTTCTTTCCAGTTCATGACCCAGCTCCTCTATCTCTTTTTCCAGCTGCAACACCCGTTCAAAGGCACCTAAGGCTACCTTGACGATAGAGTCCTCCGTTTCAAAACTGAGCAGGTCCTGATGCAGGTAGCCCATGGACGTAGTACGGCTTCTTTCCACCGTGCCGGCTGAAGGCTGGTATTGACCCACCAATAATTTAAGGAGGGTGGATTTTCCGGTCCCGTTATAGCCGATCAGTCCGATCCGTTCACCGGGTTGTATATGCCAGGTGGCATCTTCCACGATTGCACGGGCACCAAACTCAAAAGTCACATTCTGAAATCCTGCGAGCATAATAAAATTTTAACAGGTTGCAAAAATAACGGATTCGCCGTTCCGGTGCGGTGCGTTTATCTTTGTGCCATAAATTTCTGCTGGTGACCATTATCCTGAACATCCTGCTGATTTTCCTGCTGATTCTCCTGGCCGTTTTGTTGATCCTGTGGCGGAGGAAACCCGCAAAGCCCATATTGCTTCGCTGGAGCCTCTTTACGGGACTGCTTTTCATCCTTACAGGCGTTTTCCGGCTTATACCGGATAAAGAGGAACATGCAGCTACTAAGCCCGCAAACTTGTCATTGCAGCAGCATATTCAGTATAGTCAGGCGTTTACCCATTCACTGGATAAAATCACCGCTTCCTGTTTTGCAGTTAGTGATGATCTGGCTGCCGGCAATACAATCGGTGCAGAAAAGCAAGGTGAACGGCTGAAGCAGGCGCTGGATAGTTTTAATATAGAAGAAATTGTGGCAGATACCGTTAAATATGATGCGGTGTACCTGTCACTGGATAATGCACGTGCTGAAACCATATCGATTGTGGCAGACCCGGATCTGGCCGAAAAAAGAGCCTCTCTTAATATTTTATCAAGGGAATTGGTTGCTATACTGACATTGCTTGACATTCCCGGTTCAACGTATTACCGGCTGATTTGTCCGGATGCGTTTGGAAAAGGGCATGAAGGCTGGTGGATCGGGAAAACAGCTGAAGCACTGAATCCATATGGACTTACCGGTTGCAGCCTCGCTGAACGGATCGTTAAGGCTGAACAACCAATCATTAAATAATTTGTTGTGGTGAATATGTTCCGGTTCCATTTACTCCTTTTTTTCATTTTTCTACTGTCTTCCGGTTTAGTCGCCCAAAGTCGCTATACCCTGAACGGGTATGTGAAAGACAGTCTTTCCGGGGAGACCATTATTGGCGCATCGGTATCCGTGAATGGCCAGTCAAGAGGAGTGACAAGTAATCAATATGGTTTTTATTCCCTTACCCTCGATGAGGGGGAATACGAGATACAGGTTTCGCATG
>CAZLRY010000102.1:2970-9900 GCA_964561675.1 uncultured Chitinophaga sp. | reverse complement strand
CATTTGTTCCATCCGTTCCTGCCATTTGGACTTGGTCTTTGGCTTTTTCCGGTTCTCTTCAATTTTTGCCAGAATCTTGTCGTGATCAATGATATAATTCTGGATAATAAATTGCAGGATCAGGGTCACCGCATTTGAAACAGTATAATACCAGGTAAGGGCTGAAGGCAGTTTATTGAAGAAGAATAATAGAAATACCGGGAAAATATAAGGCAGGTACTTCATCATCGGATTGCTCTGGTCAGGGGTCATACTCATACTGTACCAGGAAATCAGGAAGCTGGTTGCTGCTGCCGTTACGTTGAATAAGCTCAGGTGACTTCCCAGGAATGGGATACTGAATCCGAATTTGATCGGATCATCAAAAGCGGCCAGGTCATTGGCCCAGAGAAATTCCGCACCCCGGAGACTGACTTCCGAGTTAAAGAAGCTGAAGAGGGCAAAGAAGATCGGGATTTGTAGCAAGGCCGGTATACAACCTCCCAGCGGATTCACGCCGGCTTCCCGGAATAATTTCATCTGTTCCATGCTCATAGCCTGCTGATCCCCGGCGGTTTTTTCCTTCAGACGGGCAATTTCGGGCCGGAGGGCCTTCATTTTTGCACCACTCAGGTAACTGGAATAAGTTAACGGGGAAATCAATAAACGGATAAACAGGGTAAGTAAGGCAATAGCCAATCCCATACTGCCCGGTGTTAACCCTTTGAAGAAATCGAAGATCGGGAGAATTACAAAACGATTCAGGGGGCGGACAAATGCATACATACCCTGACCTAAATTCACCAGCTTTTCAAATTTCTGGTCATACTTTTTGAGAATATGATAATCCGAAGGACCATAGTACATACTGAAACCGGCTGCAGCTGATGAGGTTACAGGCAGCTGAACCTTCATATTGGCAGTGGATTGTATAAGGACATGTGAACTGTCTGACGGAAGCGTCCATTCCAGTTTACCGGAACTGAAATTTTTCTTTGCCTGGAAGATCGTGAAGAAAAAACGCTGGCGCACCCCTACCCAACTCACTGATTTGTTAAAATCAACACTATTCCGGTTGCCCACCGTGTAATAATCAAATTCTTCATTTTCCACAAAACCCACCTGTGTGTTTTGCTTTTCGAAATCAATATCGGTTTCCTGCTGAGCGGCTGAATACTGCCAGGAAAGATTCAGGTTCCCTTGTGTCAGCAACTGATCCGCCCCTTGAAATTCGATATCAAAATCGATCATGTAATCGTTGGGCTTAACTGTGTATTTGTGTACAATACGGGCGGCATTGTTACTGTCAGACGAAGTGAGGCTAAATGCATAGGTTTTTGAACCATCTGCATTTTTAGAAGAGTCGATTTTATTGAAATAGAAATCGGCGCTTTGCAGCGTTTGGTTCGGTCCGGTGACTACGGGATAACTCAGCCGGTCGAAATCAGAAGACGCGAGCCGGAGCAGGTTACTGTCCAGGCCCTTAAAGTTCTTTAACTCCACCTTTTTAACCTGGGCCCCTTTGCTGCTGAACGTAATATTGAGCAGTTCATTGCTGGTCTGAATCAGCTGTTCAGTTCCCTTTACAGCATCCCTGAATGTACCGGAAGCGGCCACTACCCGTTGTGTATCCGCCTGGGCACTATCCTTTTTCTGTGCAAGCGTATCAGTTTTGGGTTTGTTAAGCGCGGCGATGGAATCACTAAAGGCCTTTTCCCGCTTCACTTTATCATTATAGCGTTTCTGCTCCTGATTATTATAATAGAAGTAGCCAAAAAATAACAGCGCAAGGACTACAAACCCGATTATGGTGTTACGATCGAAATTCATTCTGGAGGGAAATTTAAGGTCGCAAAGATAGGGTAATCAGTCGGCAGTAGGCAATATACAGTCGGCAGGCGGCAGACAGCAGTAGGCAGGCGGCAGGCAGCAGTAGGCAGGCAGCAGGCAGCAGGCAGCAGTAGGCAGGTGGCAGGCTACTGCCTACTGCCTACTGCCAACTGGCGACTGCCAACTGGCGACTGCCAACTGGTAACTGCTAAATCATTTCACTCTGCAGCAAGGGATTCCTGGCTTCCACTTTCTTTTCGGCAAATTCCTTGGCCGCTTTGATAAAATGAACAAATACGGGTTGCGGGTTTTCTACGGTGCTCTTCAGTTCCGGGTGGTACTGAACCCCGATAAAGAAAGGATGATTAGCCAGTTCGATTATTTCCACGAGACCAGTGCCAGGGTTTTTACCACTGGCCATCATGCCGGCCTTTTCAAACTGTTCGAGGTAGCTGTTATTAAACTCCCAGCGGTGACGATGTCTTTCGCTGATAGATGTATTGTTATAAATACGATGAGCCAATGTGCCTTCCTTGATATCACAAGGATAAGCGCCTAAACGCATGGTGCCCCCTTTGGCCGTTACTTTTTTCTGCTCTTCCATCAGGTCAATCACCGGTTCTTTTGTATCCGGGTCCATTTCAGTTGAATGGGCATCCTTTAATCCCAGTACATTCCGCGCAAATTCAATCGCGGCCATCTGCATACCCAGGCAAATACCAAAGAAAGGCAGTTTATTTTCACGGGCATACTTCACGGCTACGATCTTGCCTTCTACCCCCCTGTGTCCGAATCCCGGGGCTACCAGCAGACCATCGAGGCCGGCGAGTTTTTCCACGACATTATCATCGGTGATGAATTCGCTGTGTACATTCACAATCTGCACCTGGCATTCGTTGATTGCTCCGGCATGAATAAAGGATTCCAGGATGGATTTATAAGCATCTTGTAATTCAAGGTATTTGCCGATCAGTCCGATGGTTACTTTGCCTTTGGGATATTTCAGTTTATCGAGAAATTCCTTCCATTTTGTCAGTTCGGGTTCCTGGTACCCGGTAATATTCATTTTCTTGAGTACGATCTTATCCAATCCTTCACGCATCATCAGCAGGGGCACTTCATAAATCGTGGACGCATCGATGGATTCGATCACCGCTTCCTGTTTCACATTACAGAACAAGGCGATTTTGCGGCGGATTTCAGGGCCGAGGGTCCGTTCAGTCCGGCAGACAATGATATCCGGGTGTACACCTTCCTGGCTCAGCATCCGCACACTGTGCTGCGTGGGTTTGGTCTTTAGTTCTTTTGCTGCTTTCAGGTATGGGATCAGGGTCAGGTGCACCACTACGGCATCTTCGTCGGGCAATTCCCATTGTAACTGCCGTACAGCTTCTACAAAGGGCAAGGACTCAATATCCCCTACTGTTCCGCCAATCTCAGTAATTACAATATCATAATTGCCGCTTTGCCCGATCAGCTGCATTCTTCTTTTTATCTCATCCGTAATATGTGGTACCACCTGTACGGTTTTACCAAGATAGGCCCCTTCCCTTTCTTTGTTGATCACCGTCTGGTAGATCCGTCCCGTGGTTACGTTATTGGCCTGGGTGGTAAATATATTCAGGAAGCGTTCATAGTGACCGAGATCAAGATCCGTCTCCGCCCCGTCTTCGGTAACAAAACACTCCCCGTGTTCATAAGGATTGAGGGTGCCCGGATCCATATTGATATACGGATCAAATTTCTGGATTGTCACACGCAGGCCTCTTGCCTGGAGTAATTTTGCAAGCGATGCCGCGATGATTCCTTTTCCTAACGATGAAGTAACGCCTCCCGTAACAAAGATGTATTTAGCCATAATGGGTCAGTTTAGTCAATTAAAAAAAGGGAGGAACAAAAAAAATACTGCATCCCGGTAACCCGGAACTACTCAATATTTAACCATAAAAATTCTGAAAATTCGCCCCACCCAGCTGACCATCGGAAGTAGTTCGGCAGAAAAAATCCGGGAGGTCATGTAAAGGTAATAGAAATTTACTTGCCGGTAAAATGAGCAATCCTGGATGTGGAAAAAACAGTAGTTTAGTGAGGACAATTTATACCCGGATTTTAACCCTGCAATAACCGGCCGGTTTCATTATGCGTATCGGACTCTATTTCACCCTTCTGACCCTGTTTTCCGGCTTCGGGTCATCCCTCACTGCACAGGAGGATGACAGAATCCGCTTCATCCAGGGTGCGGGTACTTCGGTATTTTCTTTTACAAACAGTTTCTTTTATGACCAGGAAGTAAGGTTGCCAATCCGTTCCATTGAAATAGCTGATTTCCGCTTTGACAGTTCCAAGAACGGGTACCTGGACAATTCCTGCAGCGGAGCCCGTTATTGTAAAATAAAAACGGAGTTGACCTGGACGCCCCTGCTAAACCGGTATTTCAGCAGGAACCTGGATCCGGCCTCCCCTTACAGTCTTTTCATTGTTATCCGGTCTTATTGGTTGCAGGAAGGAATCCTTCCGGAAATCAACCAGCGTAAAATTGTTCAAAAAGACTGGCTCAACGAAAGTGAATGGGGCGGTTTTTGCAAAGCCGGTTTGGATATCTATATCCGGACCGGCCAACAACTGCAGCCGCTTTTTAAAATAGATGACCGGTTTCTGAATTATTTCCCCTTTAACCCAACCCGGATGAAGGATTTTTTCTTTCTACCCTTTGATTCGGTAGCGCGCAGACTTATACAGACCGATTTGTCCGGACAACTGGCCAGCCGGAAAAAACTGGAGATTGCAGCCGTGGATAGCTTCTATAAGGCAAGATTTCATCAACCCATTCTGAGAGATAGTACCATGAAGCAAGGGATCTTTTATACATTCCGCGATTTCCTGGCCAATAAACCAGTCAGCGAGGAAATCCGGATCAGCCGGGGCAATCTGACAGATGAATTATATATCCGGAGTAAGGGCGTGGAAAGCCTGGTTACTGACTATTGGGGGGTATACGACGGTAAAACGCTTTATATCAAATCGGCCTATAATCTATTTCCGGCTGTAAAAGCGGAAAACAGCTTTGAGATCTACGGAACCCGTCAATTGGAAAACCGGCATAATCTGCCACAGCGTGGTGACCTGATCCGCGTGAACAAGATGACTATGCGCAGGAAGATACTTCAGGTTGATATGGAGAACGGTGAACTATATTGATCAGTTGTCAATCTTTTTTGATTTTATTATAACTCGCTACCAGTCCCCTGATCAGGGAGGAACTGAAACCCTGGTGCTCCATTTCGTTGAGTCCGGCAATCGTACAGCCTTTGGGGGTGGTTACTTTATCAATTTCCTGTTCAGGGTGAGTACCTTTTTCGAGTAATAGTTCAGCGGCGCCTTTAATGGTCTGGGCCGCAATGAGGGAGGCCGTGGCGGCATCAAATCCGATTTCAATACCTCCCTGGATATTGGCCCGGATATAACGCATGGCATAAGCGGTACCACAAGCACCGAGTACCGTGGCCGCATCCATTAGTTTTTCATCGATGAGCACTGTCTTGCCCAACTGGCCAAATAATTCCTGGATATAATCGATCTGCGCTTTGGTGGCCCCTGCAAAAGAAAGACAGGTCATACTCTGCTGTATGGCGATGGCTGTATTGGGCATGGCCCGGATGACCGGCACCGGTTTACCGATTGCTTTCTGCAATTGCTCCACCCACACCCCGGTTATAACGGAGACGACTATGTGCTTTTTGGGATTAAGGAGTGGTTTTATTTCTTTAATGATATCGGCATAATTATACGGCTTCACCGCCAGGATTACTACTTCGGCTTCCCTGACAGCTTTTTTATTATCACTGTGCACCATGCATCCTCTTTCCGCAAAACGGCTGAGCGGAGCCAGGTTGCGGCGGGTGATGCTGATTTCCACCGGGCGGCTGAATTCACTCATGATCAGTCCGTCGGCAATAGCTGCCCCTAAATTTCCTCCGCCAATAATGGCAATCTTCTTTGACATAGTTTTCAGTTTCTGCTATAAAATTACTGTAATAATACGAGGGAAGCCTTCAGGCATTACAATTATTGAATAAAATGAACGTGTGTTAGATTTAGTAATACAAGCGCTCTTTCAGGAACTGTTTTACATAGTCTTCAACGCCGTCTTCGAGGGAGGTGAAAGGTTGGCTATAACCGGCGTTTATTAATTTCTGCATATTGGCTTCCGTAAAATACTGGTACTTGTCACGGATGTCTACAGGCATGTCGATATATTCAATCACCGGGGGCAGTCCCAGTCCGGCGAATGTGGCGTTGGCCAGGTCTTCAAAGGAACGGGCTTTACCAGTACCCAGGTTGTATAAACCGGATGCGATCCGGTGTTCCATCAGCCAGACACAAACACGGGCCACATCTTTTACATAAATAAAATCCCGGAGTTGTTGTCCGTCTTTATAGTCAGGGCGGTGAGAACGGAAAAGCTTCACCTTTCCGGTTTCGCGGATCTGGCGGGAAGAATGAAAGATCACGCTGGCCATGCGTCCTTTGTGATATTCATTGGGCCCGTATACGTTGAAGAACTTAAGTCCCTGCCAGCCGGCAGGCGGCAGCCCGCAATCTGCAGCCTGTTCAAGCAGCCATTTGTCAAATTCGTTTTTTGAAATGCCATAGGGGTTAAGCGGCTTTAAATCCGCTACGATTGCGTGATCATCGTTATAACCCAGCTCACCGGCACCATAGGTGGCTGCGGACGAGGCATATACCAGTGGAATGTTTTTTTTGACGCAATACTGCCAGATCTGTTTGGAATATTCCAGGTTCAGTTTTTCGTGAATCCGGTAATCAAATTCCGTGGTATCGGTCCGGGCGCCAAGGTGAAATACAAATTTAATATCCGGGTTGTGCTGATTCAGCCACTCAAACAGTTCCTCCCGCTCCACCTGATGTGTAAACTTCTTGCGGCTGTAATTGGGTCGTTTGTCCGTCCGGCTGAAATCATCCGAGAGAATGATCTGTTCATACCCCTGCCGGTTCAGGTATCCCAGGAGGTAAGACCCGATAAACCCGGCAGCGCCGGTAAGTAATATGACTGATTGTCGATCCATACAAAAACCCGTTACCAGATCAGATTGAACTCAG
>CAZLRY010000102.1:0-2870 GCA_964561675.1 uncultured Chitinophaga sp. | reverse complement strand
CTGACATCATGAGCAGATTCCACCAGTCCGTTGTTGATCAGGGTCGCAACAGTCTGCTGAAGCGCATACTCCTCATCAATATCAAAATAAGGAGCGGGTGAATCATGTACCCCGGCGATTTTCGCGAGGTATTGAGAAGAGTTAATATCATCATTGGAACTGCCGATCAGTAAGATCAGGTCACCCTGCGATTTAAAATGCAGGGTCATTTTTTTACTGACATCCTCCAGTAATCCTACCATTCCGATGGTGGGCGTGGGGAAAACAGGACCATCGGGGTTCTGGTTATAGAAGCTCACGTTTCCGCCAGTGACCGGTGTTTCAAATTTCCGGCAGGCATCACCCATTCCTTTTATGGCCTGAACAAACTGGTAATAGACTTCCGGATCATACGGATTACCGAAATTCAGACAGTTTGTAACACCAAGCGGTAAACCTCCGCTGCAAACAATATTGCGGGCGGCTTCACTTACAGCGATCATAGCACCTTTGTACGGATCAGCATACACATAACGGCTGTTGCAATCTGTGGTCACGGCAATCCCTTTGGTGGTTCCTTTTACGAGTACCACGGCCGCATCGGTGGGCGCGTTGGTGGACGTGTTGTTTGTTCCCACCATGCTGTCATATTGGTTATAGATCCAGCGCTTGGAGGCGATAGAAGGCAGCTGTACCAATGTTTCAGCCACTTTGCGTAAATCATCCGGTACTTCAACGGATGCCGGGTCAAACTGATTGATCTTTGCCAGGTATAAGGGCTCTTTATATTCCCGGTCGTATTGAGGGGCACCACCACCCAGCACCAGTTCGTATGCCGGGATCGATGCTTCCAGTTCGCCGTTCATGTAAAAGTCAAGCAGACCGTTGTCTGTCACTTCTCCGATCACTGAACAGGGCAGGTCCCATTTTTCAAAAACTTTCTGGACATCTGCTTCCCGTCCTTTTTCGGCCACCAGCAGCATTCGTTCCTGACTTTCACTCAGGAGCAATTCCCAGGTTTTCATGTTTTGCTGGCGGGTCGGTACTTTATCCAGGTCAATCCGCATTCCTACTTCCCCCTTGGCACTCATTTCAGCGGTTGAACAAATAATACCTGCGGCACCCATATCCTGCATCCCCACAACGGCGCCGGTCTGAATCACTTCAAGGCAGGCTTCGAGCAGTTTCTTTTCCTGAAATGGGTCGCCCACCTGAACAGCAGGCAGGTCCTGTGCACTTTCAGCAGTGATATCGGCAGAGGCAAATGAAGCGCCACCTATTCCATCCTTACCGGTAGCACTACCGACAAACATCACAGGGTTTCCTTTACCCAGGGCGGTTGCAGAAACGGTTTCCCCTGCTTTTACAATACCCACACTCATCGCATTTACCAGTGGGTTGGTATGATAACATTCATCAAAATAAATTTCACCGCCAACTGTAGGCACGCCAAAACAATTTCCGTAGTGACCAATACCGTGTACTACACCGGATAAAAGGTGTTGCGTTTTATCTTCTTCAAGTTTTCCGAACCGCAGGGAGTTCAGGGCAGCTATAGGCCGTGCGCCCATGGTGAATATATCCCGGTGAATCCCCCCTACTCCGGTAGCGGCACCCTGGAAAGGTTCAATAGCCGACGGGTGATTATGTGATTCAATTTTGAATACCACCCCCAGGTTATCGCCGATATCCATCAATCCTGCATTTTCCTCCCCGGCTTTAACCAGCATGCGGCCTCCTTCACGGGGCAGCGTTTTCAGCCATTTAATGGAGTTTTTATAACTGCAATGTTCACTCCACATCCCGGAGAATGCACAGAGTTCATTGAAATTAGGGGTACGACCCAGCTTCTCTTTTATCAGTTCAAACTCGGCCGCAGTTAATCGTAGTTGTTCCGCTGTTTTTACAGTTACTTCCATGCAGGTTTATATTGAACCGCAAAAGTAAAGCATACGCGGCACTGGCCGTGCAGGACTTTTCAACTTTGTGCTGACAATCACGGCAATATTGGCTATTATTGCGGACAAAATTTTTACGTTGGAATACCTGCTTTTTGTCGGCTATCTGCTCCTTTTTGCCTGGCTGGTCACCAAAGTGAAATTTTTTACCCGCTCGGGCCTGAGTAATTCACAACTGAGGATCATTTTTTTCCTGAAAGTTATGGCCGGAATTTTTTACGGCTGGATCGGTATTTATTATGGGGGCTATGCCAAAATGTGGGATACCTGGTTTTTCCATAAGGTCGGACTTTACGAATACCATTTAATGCAAACCAATCCGCAGGAATACCTGACTAATATTTTCCGGAACGGGTATGAGGATGGTATGAGCCGTTTTCTGGGCACCCAGAACTCCTACTGGAATGATCTGAAGGGGAATGTTTTTGTAAAAATGCTTTCGGTGTTCGACATCCTGAGTATGGGCTTTTATTATGTCAATGTGATCTTTTATTCTTTCCTGAATCTTTTTGGCATCGTGGCGCTTTTCAGGGTGCTGACCGATATGTATCCCGGCAAAAAAATGGTGATTTTTTTGTCCCTCATTGGCATCCCTTCCTTTCTGTACTGGACCAGTGGCATTCATAAAGAAGGGTTGATCTTTACCGGCATTGCCATATCCTGCTACAGTGTTTATTTTGCAGGAAAAGAAGGCCATTTTACCTGGAAAAAAATACTGGCACTTGTACTAAGCCTGGGAATGGTACTCATCCTGCGGAATTTCGTAGCCATTTTATTAGTACCCGCTTTATTTACCTGGTTTATTGCAGAAAAATTTAAAAAGAATGGGTTCCTGATTTTCAGTAGTTTGTACATTTTATTTATAATTTTATTTTTCAATTTCAGGTATATCAGCCCGCGTCTGGATTTCCCGAATGCCGTTGTGGAAAAACA
>CAZLRY010000101.1:0-9960 GCA_964561675.1 uncultured Chitinophaga sp. | reverse complement strand
TAAGACAAAAGGATCACGCCAGTAATCTAAAAATAAAAAAGCCGCTTTGCATCTGCAAAGCGGCTTTTCTTTAAATAGATAATCCTATGGATTCTGTGCAGAATTCGGATTAGCCTGCAGCTCGGAGATCGGAATGGCAAACTGCCATCTGTCATCACCGGCAGGAATCTGTAATACACCACCCACTGCGGCAGATACATAGTTGGGAACTACTGTTCTGTCCAGTGGCTGATTCAGACGTTTCAGGTCAAAGAAACGGAAACCTTCACCCCAGAACTCAATCCGGCGTTGTACCAGGATTTCGTTTAGCAGGGCCGCACCGCTGTTGGCGGAAAGTGTATATGAAGGATCCCTGTTGACGGCTAACGTAAACAAAGCGGCTTTGGCATCTGCTTCTTTGCCGGCGGTATTGGCATAAGCCTCAGCCAGGATCAGGTACATTTCTGCCAGGCGGATATACGGTACATCCCCGATAGTCGGCACTTCTCTTGTTTTGAACTTACGGCTCATATACGGCTCGCGGATATAGGTAGCAAGCGGTAAGGGGAAATTGGCAGCGGTTGGCGCCGGTTCCCACAACGTTTTACGTACATCGGTAGCCGTGATCTGACCATACAATGCGGAATTGATTCGTTTGGGCCGGCTACGGATATAGGTGGTGTTTCCATCCCAGGAAATCTGGGCAAAGTAAGAACCAAATGTATCTCCCTGATCGGATTGTACATACGCACCCCAGATCCATTCCGTGTTACTGATATTATTAAAACCAGACTGATAGGCCACATTTGACATCAGCGAGAAATTGCCTGCATCAATCACCTGCTTGGCATAAAGGGCAGCATTGGTATAATCCTGCATCGTCAGTGCCACACGGGCACGGATTGCCCGGGCCGCATTCAGGGACAAATGGGATTTATTTGGCGCCGCTGAAGCCGTTGCAAAAAGTGTCATAGCATCACCCAGGTCCTTATTGATCTGCGTATACACTTCTTCCACTGTTGAACGGGGAAGCTTTACATCTTTCGCACTTAATGGCATGGATACACCCGGCTGGCTATTAGTGGCTCCTGCCGCATAACGTTTACCGTAAATCTGTACCAGGTTAAAATAAGCCCAGGCACGCATGGTCAGGCCTTCGGCTTTGAGCCGGTTCTTATCCGCATCCGGACCAGTGGCATTATCGATATTCTCGATCAGCGCATTGGCATTACCGATGCAACGGTAATATAACCGGAATGGGTATTCCACGTATCCGCTGGCATCGTTCTTCTGGCTGACCCAGCCACCGGTTCCGCTACCGGCAGTGGTATACCAGGTGGCAGCTGACTGATTGATATCCTCACCCATAAAGTCAAGCTGCAACATCACTCCACCTTGTCCGGGTTGATTCTGCTGACTATAACGGCTGTACAAATAACGGTAAATACCATTGATCGAATTGGCCGCATTTGAGGTCGTGGTATAAATGGCTGCTTCATCAGCACTTCCGGTAGGACCGGTATTGAGCATTTCCTTTTTACAGGAAGCCAGCATCAGCAAGAAGCCGGATGCCAGTATATAATTTTTCATTTTTGTCATGTTGATAAATTTTAAAAGGTAAGATTAATTCCTGCACTGATAATGCGGTTCGGAACATAGATATTACTGTTGGTTCCGTTGAAGCTTTCCGCAGGGTTCAATCCCTTGCGTTTGGAAGCAACAAAAATATTCTCACCAGACAGATACACTTTCATCTGATCGCATTTGATTTTGCTTAATAAGGTTTTACCAAATGCATAGGCAACGGTCATGTTACGCAGACTGATATACGAAGCATCAATCAGGAAACGGGAAGACTGCGCATTGATATTACCGGTGCTGGCGATATCGACCCTAGGAATACCAGACAGGTCGCCGGGTGTTTTCCAGGAATTCAGTGCATCAGCATGCAGTGACCGGCCATAACCCGGGCTCATCAATCCTGCATAGTTACCATCATAAAACTTACCACCGATCTGATAGTTGAATAAACCGGAAACGGAGAAGCCTTTATAATTTAACGTCGTGGAAACTGATCCGAAATACTTTGGAATCGCGCTGCCGGAATAACCAAAACGGGCATTGGTCGGATTTGTCACTACGGTATCGCCTTTGGCAGAAATCCGGTAACCGGTAGTAATTCCAGGTAATGCAGCATATAAAGAAGCGCCGTCATTCGGATCCACACCATAAAACTGGCGGAGATAGAACGCATAGATATCGCGCCCTTCTTCCAGGCGTTTGGTGCCGGAAGTAATAGGCTGTCCATTTGGCAATTTCTTGATCTTGTTCTTCAGGGAAGTGGCATTCACCTGCAGTTCCCATTTAAAATTCTTGGTTTTAATCACATCTGCATTCAACTGCAGTTCAATTCCTTTATTGGACATTGAACCAATATTCTCCGTACGGGTAGTTACCACGGAAGATAATCCCTGGGGTACATCAAACAAGAGTTCGCTGGATCCGCGGTCAAACAGTTCAAGTGTACCGGTGATCCTGTTTTTCAGGAAACCAAAATCGATACCCAGACTGGTTGTTTTATTCACCTCCCAGGTCAGGTCCTCATTCACTAATGAAGAAGCCAGTGCACCGGGTTCTGCGGCATTGTTCCAGCCCAAGCCATATAAAGCCTGGTAAGCATAATAGGAACCAAGGGCATCGTTACCCACCGTACCATAAGCGGCCCGGATCTTCAGGTCACTCAGCCACTCCACATCCTTCATGAATGATTCACGGATGATATACCAGGAAGCACCTACGGAGTAGAAGTTACCCCAACGTGACTGAGGGGCAAACCGGGAAGAGGCATCTCTTCTGTATGAAACATCGAGGAAGTATTTGTTGGAGTACGCATAATTCAGGCGGCTGAAATAGGCATCTCTTCTGAGCATGTCAATATTTCCTGTAACACCATTGAGTGTAACAAAATTCACCAGTTCATAGTTCCCGTCCAGGTTCATACCCCGGCGGTTACCACTGAAATAGGTTTCATCCACCCACTGGTTCTCATGTCCAAGCAACAGACCCACTTCGTGAACACCGGCATATTTCCGCTTATAATTGATTAACTGGTTCATGGAAACAGTACGGTATTCATTGGAAGAACGGGAAGAAGTACCTCCGGCAGTCACCCCATCACCCACGATCTTATTCTGAAAACTCAGGGAACGGACATTATTCATATCCACACCCAGATTGACAGTGGCGGTGAAATATTTCGCAAAGGTCCCTTCGAGGAATGTTCTACCGATCAGGCTGTTCCTTGTACTGACATTTTTATTCAGTTCTGTTTCATAGATCACGTGACGACCGGGGAAAGCACCCTGCGGACGGTTGATTGCACCTGCATGAATTCCATAATCATATACCTGGGCACCATTGGCATCCAGCACAGGAGTTCCGGTGGCAGTAAACGCATGAACAGGATAAATCGGACCGATACCCCGTGCAAATACAAACGGATTGATAATACTGGACGTATTATCATCACCCGCGCTGGCCTGGTTGGATGTTACAAATACACCACTCAGATTCAGTCCTGACCGTAACCAGTCTTTCAACTGGGTATTGAGGTTGATACGGGCACTGATACGCTCGTAATCAGATTTCATGACAAATCCTTCATCTTTCAGGTAATTGAAAGAAACAAAGTAATCGGTCTTATCCAACTTTGAAGAAGTGTTAAAAGCCACTTCATTCCTTTTACCATTTTTTGAAATCGGACTAAACCAGTCGAAATCATTATAGAGTAAACTGGCATTCGGATTCAGTTTTCCGTCTGTACCAACAATCGTTGTGTTAGTAACATTAAACGGGTTATAAATCAGTTGTGAAGCAATGGTATTGGAGGCTTGTAAAGAAGCAGCTGCTTCTGTTTGCCCGGTTCCGGAAGCCGGGTACATCAGGCTGTTCTTGAGTGCCTGCCACATTACCGGGTAATAATCCATGGTTCCCACCCGATCATATTCGGCAATACCCC
This sequence comes from uncultured Chitinophaga sp., assembly GCA_964561675.1. Taxonomy (GTDB): domain Bacteria; phylum Bacteroidota; class Bacteroidia; order Chitinophagales; family Chitinophagaceae; genus JJ008. Next base: position 5,963 of record CAZLRY010000101.1, on the reverse strand, counting down.
GTTGGGAAATACCGGTAGAAGCGGTGATATTAATTTTGGGAGCCCCTTTTTTACCTTTTTTAGTGGTAATCATCACAACGCCATTGGCCGCACGGGCACCATATAAGGCAGTCGAAGATGCATCTTTTAACAAGGTGATACTCTCAACATCATTGGTATTCAGATCCCCGATAAATCCTTCATAAGGGAATCCGTCTACCACATACAAAGGAGAGTTGCTGGCATTGACTGATCCGAAACCACGGATACGGATAGCCGCACTGCTACCCGGTTGTCCATTGCCCGATGTGGCAGAGATACCAGGAGCGGCTCCCGCCAGCGCCTGTGAAATATTAGTGGCAAGACGGGTCTGTAATTGTTCAGATCCGATCACCGCCACGGAACCGGTAATCGATTCTTTTTTCTGATTACCATAAGCGACTACCACTACTTCAGATAAAGCTTTAGAAGCAGATGCCATGGTCAATGTAAAGTTGGTCTTACCGGCCAGTAACACTTCTACTTCGGTATAGTCGACCAATGTAAAATGAAGGGCTTTAGCTGTTTCAGGAACAGTCAAACTAAACGTTCCATCTGTGCCTGTTGTAGTACCAATCGTGGTCCCTTTAACCGAGACCGAAACACCAGACAACGGCGTGTTGTCTTTCTCGTCCGTTACCTTTCCGGTAACTGTTTTTTCCTGTGCCATGATGCATATGGAATACATCAGAACAGTTGTTAGCATTAGCAGTTTTCTCATTCGCTTTTTTTTTAATGTAAAAAGTAAGATTCAAAAATATAGAAACATTGAGAACCAATTGACTAATAGATAAGTCATTTTTATCGTATAAATGCTGCATCATTCATCAAATAAATAATAAACTATTTCATACCCACTTATTATATATTACAATATTTTTAATATTGTACCTTTTGACTATATATTCAATCGTTTTAAAATTTAGTACCCAAACCCAGAAAATCGCTTAAAAAAAAGGTGGCACTTTTCAGCACCACCTTACTAAAAAAAGGTTTATCTGTTAAAACCGGTCCAGGTTCATCACTTTCGTCCAGGCCGCTACAAAGTCGTTTACAAATTTTTCCCTGGCATCCGCGCTTGCATAAACTTCAGCAAGTGCCCTTAATTCAGAGTTGGACCCGAAGATGAGGTCCACGCGGGTACCTGTCCACTTTAACTCCCCTGTTCTGCGGTCACGGCCTTCAAATAGTTCATTTGCCGGGCTTGTTGCTTTCCAGGATATTGCTAAATCAATCAGGTTCACAAAATAATCATTACTGAGTGTATCCGTCTTTTGTGTAAATACGCCGTGAGCCGATTGATCATAATTGGAATTCAATACACGCATTCCACCCACGAGCACGGTCATTTCGGGTGCGGTCAGGGTCAGTAACTGTGCTTTATCAATCAGCCAGTCTTCAGCAGATGCGGCATGATGCTTTTTCACATAATTACGGAATCCATCTGCCTGTGGTTCCAGTACTGCAAATGATTCCACATCAGTTTGCGCCTGTGTTGCATCTGTACGACCCGGGGTAAATGGTACAGTAACTGAATGACCGGCATTTGATGCTGCTTGTTCAATGGCAGCTACCCCACCCAATACAATTAAATCGGCGAGCGACACTTTTTTGGAACCAGCTGAACTGTTAAAAGCTGCTTGTATAGCTTCCAGTTTATCTAAGACTCCGGATAACTGAACCGGATTATTGACTTCCCAGTATTTCTGCGGGGCCAGTCGGATACGGGCGCCATTGGCACCGCCTCTTTTATCTGAACCACGGAACGTAGAAGCAGATGCCCAGGCGGTTGATACGAGCGCAGCTATAGAAAGACCTGATGACAGGATCGTTGCTTTGAGCGCTGCTACGTCCGCTTCATTGATGAGTTCGTGATCAACTGCCGGAACCGGGTCCTGCCAGATCAGTTCTTCAGCAGGCACTTCTTTACCAAGATAACGGGAACGGGGTCCCATATCACGATGTGTCAGTTTAAACCAGGCACGGGCAAACGCATCTGCAAACTGATCCGGATTATCATGAAACCGACGGGAAATTTTCTCATAAGCCGGATCAACACGCAAGGCCAGGTCGGTAGTAAGCATAACCGGAGTGTGGCGTTTAGTTGCATCATGTGCATCCGGAACAGTATCCTTACCCATTCCATGCTTTGGAATCCACTGCTGTGCACCTGCGGGGCTCTTGGTCAGTTCCCACTCATAACCGAAAAGGTTCCAGAAAAAATTATTACTCCATTTTGTTGGTGTGGTAGTCCAGGCACCTTCAAGACCACTTGTGATCGTATCGCCTGCATTTCCTGTACCATAAGTATTTTTCCAGCCCAGCCCCTGCTCTTCAATACCTGCTGCTGCGGGTTCACGTCCTACATATGTGGAAGGATCAGCGGCCCCGTGTGTTTTACCGAATGTATGTCCGCCAGCAATCAATGCGACTGTTTCCTCATCATTCATGGCCATCCGGGCAAATGTTTCGCGGATATCACGGGCGGCTGCCAGCGGATCCGGATTACCATTCGGTCCTTCCGGATTTACATAAATCAATCCCATCTGAACAGCACCGAGTGGATTCTCCAGTTCGCGATCACCACTATAGCGCTTATCTCCCAGCCACTCTGTTTCGGAACCCCAGTAAATATCCTGCTCGGGTTCCCAGATATCTTCACGGCCACCGGCAAAACCAAAGGTTTTGAAACCCATTGACTCCAACGCACAATTACCCGCCAGGATCATCAGGTCCGCCCAGGAAAGTTTACGTCCATATTTTTGTTTAACAGGCCAAAGTAATAAACGCGCTTTATCAAGGTTGGCGTTATCCGGCCAGCTGTTCAATGGTGCAAAACGCTGCGAACCATTACCCGCACCGCCACGTCCGTCATGAATCCGATACGTACCGGCACTATGCCAGGCCATACGAATAAAGAACGGACCATAATGGCCATAATCAGCCGGCCACCAGTCCTGGGATGTAGTCATCAGGTCGGTTATATCCTTCTTCACTGCATCCAGATCCAATGTTTTAAACTCAGATGCATAATTAAAAGAAGCATCCATCGGATTCGTCAGGGAAGAGCGCTGACGAAGAATATTCAGTTTTAACTGATTCGGCCACCAGTCACGGTTACCCGGACCACTACCAGCCGACTGCTTTCCGGTATGACCGGTAAACGGACATTTACCTCCCGTACTTTGTGTGGTATTGCTTTCCATTGTTTAAGAATTATAGATGTTAGTAATTAAAATTAAAATCAAATAGATAATGTTGATATCTAAGCAATAATACAACATTGCCTATTCCCGAAAAAGGAGTTCAGTTCGACTTATAAACACGATGAACTGTTTACATAACAGGCTTTAGTATAATTCTAGAAATAAACCCTTTATGATATTGATTATCTGATAGTTGTAAAAATCAACACCGATGTTATCTTCTACCGCTTATAGATAAAACTAATAAGCTGATAGATATAAATGATAAAACAGACCGCTCATTCATTGGTGAAATGAAAAACCACTGGCTTTTGTCAATTGACAGCCGGTGGTTTTTACGCTTCTATTTAAAGGGGAGACAGGGTTTACTCAGGTATGCCCAAAACGGGGATCATCGTAAAAATCGTTTACATTGTTTGGTAATGACCGCTTTATTTCACCTAGCATTACGCGGTTGTTTACTTTTGTTCCTTGCATATTTTCAGTATAAATATTTACCCAGACCAATCCCTCGGTTGTAAACTCCACTGCTGATGTTTCTCCGTCGGCTTCCAGTTGATCCAGTGCGGTGGCCAATGTGGGTGAAGAGGAACTATGTTCGAGTACCACCTGATTGCATGAAAAACTGAACAAATGACTGGTGCTCCCGTCAATAATGCTGACCGATTGGATAATATCCAGATAACCGGACCCGCCTTTGATCGTTAATTTGGCGCCATCGGGTAAAATAACGGAGCGGCGGCCGGTCTCTTTATCCTTTATATGTTTACCATTCAGATTCTCATGATTTGCCACCAGTTTTAAGGTACCATTCACTGTTTCCATTCCCCATAGTTCAATTTTAAATCCCGGATATTGTTCATGTCTGACAGTTACGGATAGTTCAGGTTTGATTACAATGATACCCCCTCCGCTGGTCCGGTATACAAATGAATCGGCTATACCTGACTGTGTCAGTCCTGCTATTGGTGTGACTGCGGAACAGGTACCCAGTTTCAGTTCCTCCACTACTGGTTTATCTCCCTTTTTGCAGGAAGCGAATACGAACAGGAATAAAAAGAAAAAGCCCGGAATACGGATCATCCGGGACATGCTAAAGGTATTTCCGGTAGCAAAAACGGTTGCTGACATATTTCTGTTTTTTGAGGTGAACCGGGCATCCCGGATAACAGTACATCGGCTGTTTGCTGAAAGGTCATCAGCGGCTAACATATATCGCCCCGATTTTATAAAGAACACTGACAGGGGCTCCTGCGAATTGTGAATTCCCCCGGTATTTGTAGTTTTGGTAAAATACCAAAGTATGTCGACGGAAATTAAGTGTCCCAATTGCGGTCATCTGTTTGAACCCAATGATGCCATCCGGGACCAGGTGGAACAGGAGCTGCGTTCAAAAATTGCGGACTGGCAGAAAAAGAAAAATGAGGAATTCCAGCAAAAAATGGACGAAGAAAAGAAAAAGTTGCAGGAAAGCCTTGAAGGGAATCTCCGGAAAAGCATTGCGGCTGATTATGAAACCCAGCTGAAAATGGCGGAGCAGAATAATAAAGACTACGAAGAAAAACTACAGCAGGCCCGTAAACAGCAACTGGAATTCCTGAAAAAAGAGCAGGAACTGAAAAATAAGGAAGCCGAGCTGGAGCTGTCAGTCCAGCAGCAACTTCAGAAAGAAAGGGAAAAGTTGTCGGTCGAAATACGCAAGCTGGAAGAGCAACGGATGAGTGCAAAAGAAACTGAATTCCAGTTGCAACTCAAAGAACTGCAGAAGCAGCTCGACGATCAGAAAAAACTGGCCGAGGAAATGCGGCGTAAAGCGGAACAGGGCAGTATGCAGACACAGGGAGAAGTGCAGGAACTGTTGCTGGAAGAATTATTAAAGACCGCTTTCCCGTTTGACCTGGTGAGTGAAGTAGGGAAAGGCGTGCGTGGTGCGGACTGTATTCAGACGGTACGGAATAATTTCGGGCAGGAATGCGGACGGATCATTTTTGAAAGCAAGCGGACCAAGGATTTTGCCAACGACTGGATTGAAAAGTTAAAAGCGGATATGCGCAGCCAGGGCGCCGATGTGGCAGTGATCGTGACCCAGGCTTTACCACGGGATATGGATCGTTTTGGCGAAAAGGATGGCGTCTGGATCTGCAGTTTTGCCGAAGTAAAACCGGTGGTGCAGATGATCCGTTACGGGATTATCAATGTGGCCAATGCAGCCCGTAGCCAGGAAAACAAGGGAGATAAAATGCATTTGCTGTACAAATACCTCACCAGCCGTGAATTTGCGGATCAGTGGTCGGCCATCCGTGAGGGATTTATGAGCATGAAACTCTCAATTCAGAAAGAACGGGATGCGATGGAAAAACTCTGGAAAGCCCGGGAAAAACAACTGGAGAAAGTAATGATCAACGCCACCGGCATCCGGGGTTCAATCGAAGGCATATCGGGCACGGAAGTGGATCTGAATCTGTTGGGGGATGGGACTGATGATCTGGTGTTGGATTAGACCGGAAGTCCGCAAGTCAGAAAGTCCGGAAGAAGATTTATGCTGAAATAATTACACGGCAACGGTCTTCCGGACTTTCCGTCTTCCCGACCGTCACAACACAAAACTCAATTGCAATCGGTCAAATTGTTCGTAATGTACTTCCAATCGTTGATTGGCCTTTGAAAAAAAGCAATTGATCCGCTTATTTTCAAAATCAATGTGCTGCAAATTTATATCCCGCCTGAAATCCACCTCCC
>CAZLRY010000100.1:0-10105 GCA_964561675.1 uncultured Chitinophaga sp. | reverse complement strand
GGCAATTACCTGAAAGATATGTGGAAGTATGATCCCGTTACAAATACCTGGACCCAGGCCGCCAGTCTCACCGGCTCTAAACGAAGTGAAGCCGTGGCCTTTGTTCACAATGATAAAGCCTATATCGTAACCGGACTCAACAATGGCACGTACCTGAATGATTTCTGGTCCTACGATGCCGGCACTAACAGCTGGACAGAACTCAGAAAGATCAATGATGTTACGGATGACAGTTTCGATGACGATTATGATGACAATATCAAACGCAGTAATGCTACCATTTTTGTGATGGGTGACAAAGCTTATCTCAGCAGCGGCAGCCGCAGCGGTATTATCGCCAGTAACTGGGAATATGATATCGCCAATGATACCTGGCTGGAAAAAACCGGTTTTGAAGGTACTGCCCGGGAGGGATTACTCTCCTTTACGGTGGACAACCGGGGCTTTATCGTTACGGGCAATAACAGCAGTTACCGCTTTGATGACCTATGGGAATTCTACCCGTCAGCAGAACAGGATGATGACGACAACTGATAATTAATACAGGCAAAGGAGGGCCTGATCCCGTACCGGTAAAAAAGATGTGTATATGATCTTTATTGGTCAGGGTTAACCAGCCGGTACATCCAGGCTGAACCGGACGCAGAAAGCACAGTACCCGATGCAATTACTTTCATGGCAAACAAATCAGGTCACGCTATACTGCTGTACCGGTTCAGTCCTCTTTAAAATTACAATCCATGCGTTTCCAATATTATTTCATACTCGCCTTTTTCCTGGCTGTTGGTACAACAGGGTGTACTAAAACGGATATCTCATTTGAAGATGAGGATGATGGTACAGATCCGTCCATCGCGTATTACGATAATTACCCGGTAACCTTGTCCACCTATAAAACCGATTCCTTTATTACATCCGGACACAGCAGCTGGACGATCGGTTATCATCGTGATAGCTGGTACGGTAACACCGAAGCAGCCGGATATACAGAGATCCTGTTGCCAGACGATAATCCGTTGAAAAGCCAGTCAGTCCTGTTCGACTCGCTGGTACTGGTGATCAAACCCAACGGAAGTTATTATGGTGATACCACCCTGCCGATTCACTTTGTAGTCCACGAACTTGCTGAAAACATCAGTAATGAAGAGGATGACACCCGTTATTATTACCCACGGACTTTCGCTTACAATCCGGTTCCGGCCGGCAGCCGTACTGTCGCCATCCGGCCAGGCAAGGATTCCCTGATCACGATCCGGCTGAATGATGCAATGGGCCTGGATCTTTTCCAGAAACTGAAATCAAATGCCACACAGATCCAAAGTCAGTCTGAATTTATAAAATACATCAAAGGATTCCGGATCGGGGTGGATACCAGTCTGACGAATACACTGGCTTATTTCAGCATTCCTTCCGACAGCATGATCCTCCGGATGGACTACCGGATCAATGGCACCCCATTCCAGGAAAAGAACCTGAACTTCAGGGTAAATACCAACCGGCAGTTTAGCTACCTGCATACTGACCGTCAATTCAGTCCGTTGGCGGTTTTCACTGAATTCAAAAAACAGTTGAAAAGTACAACACTTACACAAAACAAAGCCTTCCTGCACAGCAACCTGGGGGCTATGATTAAGATTAATATTCCTGATCTGCTCACCCTGAAAGAACTACATCCCTTTGTACAGATTCTGAAAGCAGAACTGATTCTGCGGCCAGCTCCTGGCACTTATTCTTACCCGTATGTTTTGCCGCCTGCACTCAGCCTGTACAGTACCGATGAAAGTAATGCCCTGCTGTATCAACTAACGGATGCTACCGGTCAGTATACGTTAAACGGGAACCTGGTGATCGACCAGCTTTACGGGGAACAAACTTTTTACAGTTTTGACATCACCACTTTCATAAAATCGGTGATCAGTGAAGGTCAGTTTTCAACATCCGCCCTGATGCTGACTGCATCTGCTGGTACAACAGAAACAAGCCTGGAACGGCTGGTGATCAATGACCAACGCCTGGCAAAAGGAATTCAACTGAAACTTCATGTACTGGGTTTATAAAACAACCGAATGAAAAACAAGCTCCTTATTTTGTTCCTGCTGATCTCCGGTATCACCCGGGCTCAGAATACTACTTCCCCCTATTCCATACTGGGAATCGGAGATGTGGAAACCAAAGATTTTGGCCGCTATTTTATTACCGGCAATACCGCCGGCTCCAGAAGAGATGCCGGCAGTTATAACAATGTAAATCCCGCCGCTTTGACCGCCTTGCCGTATAAGACCATGCATTTTGACCTGGCATTCCGGGGCCGAAGCAGCTATTATACATTGCCGGCCAGTGGCGACCGGACAGATATCAGCAAAGACTTTACAATTAAACGGGGCACGCTGGCTTTTAAAGTCACCCAAAAAACCAGTTTTGCTTTTGGAATTCAGCCTTACAGCACGGTGAATTATCAGTACAATGAAACAGCAAAAATTACAGATGGCAACGATGCTTACCTTAAGTACACTGAAGGTACCGGCGGGATCAATCAGTTTTTTGTTTCAGTCGGGCATAGTGTTGGAAAAAATTTCTCTGCCGGACTGACCGGCTCCTGGTTATTCGGATCACTTCAGCGCAACACCAGTTACTACAGCAGCAGCCTGGCGCTGGATGTATTGAAAGAAGACCGGGATTTTTATACAGGCGGGAACTTTAAAGGAGGAATTCAGTACTATACCGATGCAAGCAGTAACCGGAAATGGAAACACAGCATCGGGCTGACAGGTACGATCAGCACCGGACTGAACGGACAACTGACGAGTACCTATAGTGAAAACAGTGTTGTACTGGTAAAAAACCTGACAGACAACCGCAGATTTGAATTACCGGTGCAGGCCGGACTAAGTTATACGGCCACCCGAAAAAACAAACTCAGCTTCTCTACGGAAGCAAACTATTATTACTGGAAATACCAGGACCTCGATTATAAGAACTCCTACACCGCCCCGGGTTTCCGGTTATCGGCTGGTATGGAATATTCATTCAAACAAACAACTTACCAGGGGTTACTGGAAAAAACATTTCTGGGCTGGGGTGTCAATGCAGAAGAATCATATATGCGCATTAACGGGAAGCCGGTGCGTGATTATTCAGTGTCCTTCGGTGGCGGGTTTAGTCCGGCGCGAACGATCTCTTTATATGGAGGAGTTGAACTGGGTATAAAAGGTGACCGCGCCGGACAATACCGGGAAAATTATACCCAGTTCATATTTGGCCTTACGGTCAAAGACATATGGCTGGGCACTAAAAAGTTTGGACGATATAATTAATCAGCGGTTCTGGCCGGTTTAGTTTGCTATCTGTCCATTTAATGTAAATCCGGATAACCGTAAACGACAACCACTGTCAAACCCGATAAACAGTATGACAAAAACTACAGGCGCTATCTTGTTCTTCCTGTTATTTATAACCCGGGCAAATGCGCAGGAAACAATGATTACCGGGAATTGGTATTCTAAAGATGGAAGCAGACAGCACCATATCCGGCAAAAGGATAACGAATGGGAAGCCCTGCTGATCCGTTCGAATCGGAAAAAAGATACGGCAGGAAAAATCATCCTCAGCCATTTGCAAAAAAGAAAAAACCGTTACAAGGGGGTTATTTATTCGGTAACTGATGGAGCCCATACATCCGTTACCATCCGGGCCAGTCGCAAAAACAGGGAAGTGCTGATTTTGAAATTAAAACGGATGTTATTACTGGATGTCACGATAAGATGGTACCGGGACCCAACATAAGTGTCATTTTAACATTTATTTCAGTTAAGCAAATGTAAACCCGCGGAACCAGCCTTTCCTTCACCGTTACATTTGCGCTTTCTATCCCTACTTAAGTTATGATTAACACAACGCTGAATACTTTTATAGCATGAAAGCGGACATCCCTTATTACCGATTCTTAAAACTGGCGCTGATGACAGCCCCGCTTTTTGGAATGCTGGGAGCCGTTCCTGCATTTGCTATGGACCGTCCGGAGTATAGCCGCATCCTCAGTGGTTTTGCCATGGTGGTGGGATTATCACTTTTATACTGGGCACTGAACATACTGCTCCTTCGGATCGTTGCCGGTTACAGTTTCAGTGGACTTAACAGTTTACGCTACCTGATCAGTATTGCAGTAAGTACATTGGCTGGTGTACTTATATTCCATTGGTTCTTTACCAATATGAAACCGCCGGATCCGGCAAATTTTCCACCTGGTATACGGATCCGATTTCCGCAGCCAGGTGGCGGCCTCCGTTTATCCATGCCGGCCATTCAGGCTTTATCAATCAACATTATTATCCTGGTACTGATCGAAATGATCATGCTGAAAGTCCGAAAGCAGCAGATCGAACATGAAAATGACCGGTTAAGACTGACCAATCTCGAAGCCCGGCATTATCAGCTGAAACAACAACTCCATCCCCATTTCCTGTTCAATTCACTCAATACATTGAAGAGTCTTATTAAAAAGAAGCCTGATCTTGCCGAAGATTACCTCATCCGGCTCTCTGACCTCTTACGGTTTTCGATTTATGCAAATACTGAAGAAGTGGTACCCGTAGCAAAAGAACTGGAACTCTGTATCAACTATCTCCACATGCAACAGGTTCGCTTTGGAGAAGCCCTTACATTCAGTATAGAAGTCTCGGACACGCAACAAACAAGTGGTAAACTTCCCGTGTACTCCATACAACTCCTGGCAGAAAATGCGATAAAACATAATACCCTGACACGGGAACTGCCCCTCCATATTCGGATCTGGGGGGAAATAGGAACCGGAAGAATTACGGTAAGCAATAATATGCAGCCCAAACTCAGTATTGAAGACGGAAACGGGATGGGCATGTCTAACCTGACTGAGCGATATCGCTTACTGGGAAAACCGGGTCTGGAGATCAGCCGCGGACAAGGAGAATTTTCAGTCACCATTAAAGTATTGACAGATGAACATCCTGATAATCGAAGATGAGGCACTGACCGCACAGGATCTGGCGGATACACTCCTGCACATGTCTGGTCAGGTGGAGATCAGTAAGATAGTACCATCAGTAGCAGAAGCGATCCGCTACCTGAAGGAATCTGATCCACCAGATCTGATCTTCAGTGATATTCAGCTGGGGGACGGGCTCAGTTTTGATATTTTCCGCCAGGTTAAAACCGATTGCCCGGTCATCTTCTGTACGGCCTATAATGAATTTGCGCTGGAAGCTTTCCGGAATAACGGGATTGACTATATACTCAAACCCTTTACCCCAAAAAGTATCGGGGACGCCCTTGAAAAATACAGGGTGCTCCGGCAAAGCTTCACCCGACACTCCATTAACTATAACGGAATATTTTCGTCACCCGGATGGACGGAGGCTCATAAAAAAAACGGCTCCTTACTGATTAACTGGAAAGACAAAATAATACCGGTAAAAATAAAGGAGATTGCCGTGTTCACGATAGACTATAAAATGACCCAACTGGTTACTTTTGATAATCAGAAGTACTTTATCAATCATACCCTGGAAGAACTGGAACAAACCTGCGGCCCCGGTTTTTACCGCGCTAACCGGCAGTACCTCGTCAATAAGGAGGCTATCCTGGAAGCCTTGCAGTACTTTGCCCGTAAACTGATCCTCAAACTGAGTATTGAAGGCAAACACGATGTGGTGATCAGTAAGAACCGGGTACCGGAGTTTCTGGAATGGCTGCGGAACTAGTTAGTAGTTAGAAGTCGGCAGATAGTAGTCAGCATTTGTTGCTTATGGTTGAACAAATCATTTTCTTAAGAGCTACTATCGACTAATGACTAATGACTATCAACTTTTTTAGTAGGTTTGTGGTATAAACCACTCACCATGTCCACTTACTATAAAGATAAGGTTGTCGTTGTGACCGGCGGTACAGACGGGATCGGGAAAGCGCTGGTAGAAAAACTGCTTGATATGGGTGCCAAAGTAGCTACCTGTGGCAGAAGCCATGATAAACTCTACCAGTTGCAGGCCAGTCACCCCTCTTCTGCCCTGCATACTATGGTAGCCGATGTGAGTAATGAAAATGATTGCCGGCGGCTGATGGAAACCACCATCCGGATGTTTGGGGGTATCGATGTACTTATCAATAATGCCGGTATTTCCATGCGGGCCATCCTCCAGGAAGCGAGCACCGAGGTTTTTAAAAAAGTAATGGACATTAATTATTTCGGGGTGATCTATTGCACCAAATACGCCCTTGATTCTATCATAGAACGGAAAGGGACGATTGTCGGGGTCTCTTCCATTGCCGGTTACCGGGGGCTTCCAGGCCGCAGTGGTTATTCTGCCAGCAAATTTGCCCTTCAAGGCTGGCTCGAATCCATCAAAACCGAATTAATGACCCAGGGGGTACATGTAATGTGGGTATGTCCGGGTTTCACCTCCTCCAATATCCGAAACGCTGCGCTGAATAAAAATGCTGATTCGCATGGGGAAACCCCGATGGATGAAAGCAAAATGATGCCGGCTGATGTGTGTGCAGACCATATCCTGCGGGCCATCCGGAAAAAGAAAAGAACCCTGGTGCTCACCTTTACCGGTAAACGTACAGTGTTTATGCAGAAATTCTTGCCCGGACTGGCCGATAAAATGGTGCATAAATTCTTTTTCAAAGACGGTAAACTGGCCAAATAATCCTCCAGATTCATTAAACCACATTCATTTTGGCCTTAGTAACCCTTACATCGGATATTGGCAGTCCCGATTACCTCGTGGGAGCGATTAAGGCACAGCTATTACAGACCAATCCCGAATTCAGGCTGATCGATATTTCGCATACGATTCCGCCTTTCAATTATCCACAGGCGGCCTATGTTTGTCGCAGTGCCATACGCCAGTTCCCGGATTTCAGTTACCATATTATCCTGGTCAATCTCTTTGATAAAAAACCGGAACAGCTCTTACTGGCTTTTCACCAGAACCAGTATTTTCTATGTGCGGATAATGGTTTACTGACCATGATTCTTGAAGACAATCCGGAAGTGATCATTGGGCTCCCGCTGGATAAGGAGGCCGTCAAAAACACCATCTACCTGACTTCAGTGATGGGAGAAGCTGTCAATAAACTGGTCCGCGGGGAATCCATCCAGCGGATCGGGATACCCGATGTGCCCTACCAGGAAAAGAGACACCTGCGACCCATGGTGGAAAACAACAGTATTGAAGGACAGATCATCTTTATCGACAGTTTTGAAAACGTAATCGTCAATATTACCCGCGAGCAGTTTGAGGAACAACGGAATGGCCGTCGCTTCACCATTGTTTTTAAAAGGGATGAAGTGATCGATAAAATCAGTGAAACATATGCCGATGTGCCTGAGGGCGAGAAACTGGCTCTTTTTAACAGCGCCGGCTACCTCGAAATTGCCATTAACAAGGGAAATGCAGCCGGCTTATTCGGCCTGAAAGGCTTTTCTGAAAAATTAAGGCAGGCCCAACTCTCCTATCAGACCGTCCGGGTTTACTTTTCTTAAAATTTTCCCTGAACTCCGAGAAGTACGAAAGTTTTCCTAAATTGCTAATTCTGCGGAAGCAGAATCAAAATCTAGGGCTGAAACCCTATTTTTGCCGACGCCTTGTCATTTCGGATGGGGCATGAGTAAACTATCAAAATCAGGTTTTTATGAACTTCAGAAAAGTCAATAACATTACAGGCTGGCTGGTTTTCCTTATAGCCCTTGGCACTTATTTTCTGACCCGCGAAGCAAGGGGCAGTTTATGGGATTGTGGTGAGTTTGTTTCCAGTGCCGCCAAGATGCAGCTACCCCACCCTCCAGGTGCCCCGATGTTTGTACTGCTTGGGCGTTTTTTCATTATCCTTTTCGGGGATAATTCACAAACGGCGGCCAGTGCGGTAAACTTTATGAGTGCCATGGCCAGTGCAGGTACTATTCTTTTTCTTTTCTGGAGTGTGACACACTTTGCCCGTAAAATGTTTGTGAATGCCGGTGAGGAATTAACCGCTTCCCAGTTATTTACCACCATGGCTGCCGGTGTGGTAGGTGCCCTGGCTTATACCTTCAGCGATTCATTCTGGTATAGTGCGGTCGAAGGGGAAGTATATGCGTTATCCTCTTTCTTTACCGCCCTGGTATTCTGGGCCATGTTGAAATGGGAGCATGCAGATGAGCATGCAGGTAATGAACCTGGTGAAAGAGCGAAAAGCGACCGCTGGATTGTATTCCTGTTCTTCATGATGGGACTTTCCATTGGTGTTCACCTGCTGAACCTGCTGACCATTCCGGCCATTGTAATGATTTATTATTACCGTCGTTTCCAGGTCAGCACCAAAGGTGCTATCCTGGCTTTCATCATGGGTTGCCTGATCACCGGCCTGGTACAGGTGGGTGTCATTCAATTCTCCATGAAAGCGGCCGGTCAGTTTGATGTGTTTTTTGTGAATAGCCTGGATATGCCATTCTTCTCCGGTTTCGCTATCTATTTCCTCTTACTGGCAGCGGTGATCGGATGGGCCCTTGGTTTTAAAGAGAAGACCATCAATCAGACCAAACTGATCATCTGGTTTATCGCCTTCCTTTTATTGTCAGCTTTACCTTTTGTCATTGTTCCCGGAGAAGGACTGAAGTTCCTGCCGTTTATACTGATTGTAGGCACCGCCGTGGCTTTTGGTTATTTCCTGAAGCCCTCAGCGTTACGTATCATTAAACTCTCGCTCTGGTGTTATGCTTTTATGATGCTGGGCTACTTTATGTATTTCACAGCAATCATCCGTTCCAATGCCAATCCCAGCATTGACATGAACAATGTAGACAACCCGATCAGTCTTGTGTATTACCTCAGCCGTGAACAATACGGAAGTGCCCCATTGGTTTACGGACCTCATTATGCGGCTGACCCCCGTGAAGACCTGGTGGAAGGACAACCATATGTGGAAGGGGAAATGAAATATGTAAAAGGTGCGGATAAATATATCCAGTTGGGCCGTGCGCAGGAATACAATTATAAAAGCGAGGTAAAACAATTATTCCCGCGTGTCTGGGATTCCAGCGATGACCAGTACCATGCTCAGACCTATGCGGAATGGCTGGGACTTGGACAGAATCAGCAGACTGGTAAATATGAGGCCCCGAACTATGGCGATAACATGGAGTGGTTCTTTACCTACCAGATGAGTCATATGTACTGGAGATATTTTATGTGGAATTTCTCCGGAAAGCAGAATGATGTGCAGGGCTTTGGGAATAAACGAGATGGCAACTGGATCACCGGTGTTTCCTTTGTGGATGACAAACGACTGGGCGATCAAAGTATGATGCCGGACAGCCTGAAGAAAAATAAAGCACACAACCAGTTATATCTCCTTCCTTTTGTATTAGGTATTATTGGTTGCGTTTACCAGTTCCTGCGCAACCGCAAAGATTGGGTGGTGTCCTTCCTGCTCTTCTTCTTTACCGGTATTGCCGTTGTGCTTTACCTGAATCAGCCAGGCAACCAGCCGCGTGAACGGGACTATGCGTATGTAGGTTCCTTCTATGCTTTTGCGATCTGGATCGGATTGGCTGTTGTCGCACTCGTTAAACTGGCAAAAGAAAAAGCAGATAAACTTACTTTCCAGAATATACTCATCTATGGTAGTACACTCAGTTTCGCCATTACCTTTATGAGTTGTTTCCCCGGCAGCGGCGATGGAGCCCTCGTAGCTTCCTTGTTTGCCGCCGTATTATTTGCCCTGGTTACAGCCGGTATCACCTTCCTTGGACGGGCGGTATCCGGAGCTGGCACCAATGACCGGGTATTGAATATGACAACAGCTGTTTTATGTGTGGCTGTACCGGTACTCATGGCCCAGCAAATATGGGATGATCATGACCGCAGTAATAAAACAACAGCCCCATCCATTGCCAAAGCTTACCTGGAAAGCTGTGCCCCGAATGCGATCATTTTCACTTTTGGTGATAATGATACTTACCCGCTCTGGTATGCCCAGGAAGTGGAAGGTATCCGGAGAGATGTACGGGTTGTGAACAACAGCTTACTGGGTATCGACTGGTATATTAACCAGCTCCGCTATAAAGTCAATGAATCTGAAGCGGTTG
>CAZLRY010000099.1:0-10142 GCA_964561675.1 uncultured Chitinophaga sp. | reverse complement strand
CTCCAACGATATCAGCTTCCCCGACGTCGTCATCCCTTCCACCACAACGCGGAACCGTTTGGTCCGGTCGCTGTTGTAGAAACTGATCGGAATCACCGGATCAATATTGTTGACGAAAATATTCGGGCGCCAGTCGATGGTGATGCGGGTATCGGGTTTCTTCAGCAGGGCGGGATCGGTTTTGTAATTGGGGGCAAAGAAATCCTTGACCAGAGTAAACCCACTATAGCGGATGATATCGCCGCGGGAGGAATTGACAATATCAGATCCTTTGCGGGTATAGATGGCCATGGCACCTCCGGCACCTCCACCGACTGCCCCGACAAACTGGCTGTAAACTTTTACCATCGCAATCTCCGTAGCTGGTAAAGTGGCAATTACACTGGCATCGGTTTCAATTTCATTGAGGTATAGGGTCATGGGGATAGGACCAAGTGAACTCAAAGAAGGGCCCTGACGGTAATACACTTTATATTCAGCCCCTTCATTCGTTACATCCAGTCCGGGTACCCGCGACATGAGATAATCGAATATATTATTCTCCGAAATAAACTGATCGGTATTGACCAGGTCCAGGGTTCGCTGGGCCATGCCACTGAACATCCCACGGGTATACTTATCATCCAGTTCTTCGGTCGGACTTTTCTTCCGCACTTTAAGTGTGATGCCTTCCAGCATAATGCCATTGGCTTTCTGAATGGCATCAAAATCTTCCGCGAGTTGCTTCTGTTTTTCTTTGACATTCATACTGGCAAAATCCGCCGGACCTGATATGGCTACCGGATAACTTCTACCCAATGAATCACTGGTCATTTTCACATCTATGTACTGACTTTTACGGCCCTTGATATCCAGGATAAAGATCCGGGCATTGCCGAAGAATAATAATGAATCGAGTTTAAAATTTCCCTGCTTATCTGTACTGATAAACTGCGCATTCCGCTTCATCCCTTCCGCAGTAATCAGGGCCAGGAGGTTTTTCTCTCCAAAAGCACGGTTGGTGCCATCCAGTGTAACTCTTCCGGTAATGGTGATATATGACGGATCGGCAAAAGGTAAAGGTTGTTTTACTTTTTGAGCCAGTTCCTGCCAGCGGAACCGACGCCAGCCATGGGTCATCATCAGCAGATCGGCAGCCATTTTCACCGAATCATTATCAGCGGCAAAATACCAGGCCGGGTTATGGATATATCCCCGCAGGTCGGACGTGAGTAATAGTCCGGAATATATATTCTCTTCACGGTTACTTGTAAGCGCATAATCCGCATCGGTCACCGACACGGATAAACTGCCCTGCACAGTATCCCTGATCAGTATCTTGAAATGGTTTCGTCCTTTTTCATCCATACTGAGCGTATCGGCCCTAACATATGCCAGGCGGACATATTCTTTATTATTGACGAAGATGAGCCGTTCAGCCAGGGGAATTCCCTCTTTTGAAAACACGGTCACCTGGAGGATTCCGGAGTTCAGTTTCTCCGTATTCAGCACGCCCTGCAACTCATCTTTTGTTCCGTTAAGTTCCTGCCGGAACACCACATGGTGCTGCATCTGTCCGATCATATACGCCGCCCGCATCGCCGGGTCTGCCACCCGCTGACGTATCTCAAAAAAACTGCCCTGCGGATGGGGAATCAGGGAAAGTGATAAACCGAATTCCTGGCTCTCAGGCAAAACAAATGATTTGCCGGAGTACGGCTGATCCGTTTTTGCGGTATATTTTTCTCCTTTTACCGGGGAGAGTTCAAGCAAACCAAGTCCGTCATGATAGGTGGAAAAACGGGTGATTTCATTTCCTTTACTGTCGGTGATCAGGCCACTCAGTCCGACCGGTAAACCGTTTTCGTCCGTGGCTTTAAAAGCAATGGCATTGACCCCGCCATTGATCAGGTTGCCCCCTTCAGGAAAAAAATCCAATTGTACAGAAGAGGTTGTTGTCGCTTCATTTTTTACAACTTTCTTCCCGTAGATATGTACTCTTTTTTTGAAAACAAAATCCGTCCCGTTGTTCAGCATAGCGGGTGTATAGGCCCGTAACTGGTAGATCCCGGTGGTCAATGTATCCGGCAATTCCACCTGTCCATAGGAAGTAGCCAGCAAAACAGGGAAAACATGACGGGCAACCATGGCACCGGTTACATTTAATAACTCTACATACACTATAGAACTCAGGGTATCCGGTTGAAAATCGGAATAGAAATAGGCTTTAAACCAGGCGGTTTCGCCCGCTACATAATTATCGCGGTCGCAGTGCAGCCAGATTTTTTCAACCGGTGCTTTCTGGTACCATTGCTGAAGGAGTTCTTCGGGTTTCTGACTGTATCCGGGAATAGAATAACAGGTAAAAACAAGGAAGAAAAGCAGTTTTGTTTTCACTGATAAAGGTATATGTGCCCATGAAATTACCGAATAAATCAGGAACCGGAAATACACGAACGTTAAGAACGGCTTAAAACCGGAATATACGGGAGAATATACCTGTTGGTTAAGCAGTTTTTTCAACCTATTTTGCATTGTAAACCGGAAATATGAAAAGACTGATCATGGCAGGCAGCCTGTTACTTTTGCTGACGGGTTGTAAAAAAGCAATTGAAAATGCCCAGGATGACCTGGTCATACGGGCCATGACAGATGGGGAATGGGTCATCAGCAGCTTTACCGTCAACAGCACCCCCATCACGCCTGATTTTTCCGTTTACAAATTCAAGTATTACAGCAACCGGACGGTGGACGCTATCAACAATGGTTCCGTGGAAAAAACCGGAACCTGGGATGGAAATACGTCCACGATGATTATTTCTGCCAATTTCACTTCGGCTGTGTATCCACTGAACCAGATCAATGGCAGCTGGCTGATCACCCGGAATGGATGGACTTATGTAGAGGCCACACAAACCGCAGGCAGTGATGTTAAAACACTGCGACTGGATAAACTGTAATCTTTCGTCCGATCCTACCCTTTTAAACTAATTTTCACGGAGAATGTCTTATTTGCCGGAGAATCCCTGATTTCCTGCTGCAGAAAAGAAATAATCCAGGCAAAACCTGTTCCGGGAATAGTTTTTGCAAGTATTTAAGTCCCAAATTCTTAAACCAGCTACCTGTTGAAGCGTTTTTTAAGCCATATCCATGCCAGCCAGCTTTTGCTGCTATACCTGTTCTTTTATAGTTCGGGTACACTTGCACAACCGGTTGCCAATTTCACAGCTTCTCCTTTAGCGGGATGTTCACCCCTGATCGTCAATTTTCAGGACCTTTCAACCGGTACACCCGGCAGCTGGAACTGGAATTTCGGAAACGGGAATACTTCTACCTTACAAAACCCGATTGCTTCTTATTTCACACCGGGCACTTATACAATTACCCTGACGGTGACCAATGCCGGAGGTTCAAACACCCTGGTCAGAACGAATTATATTACCGTTTATGAACCACCAACCGTTGATTTTTCTGCCAGTATTACCTCCGGTTGCTTTCCTTTACGGGTACAACTGACTGATCTTTCAACGGCCGGGATCGGGAATACGAATGTCAGCTGGGACTGGGATTTCGGAAACGGGCAGACGTCCAACCTGCAAAACCCATTCGTCATTTATACCACTGCGGGTATTTTTAATGTGACGCTCCGCGTAACCAATGATAAGGGTTGTGTCCGGACCCTCAGCCGCCCTGCATTTATCAATGTCACACCAGGCGTCCGATCCATTTTTACCCATACGAGTCCAACCGTCTGCAGTGCCCCCGCCACTATTGATTTCACCAATAATTCAACCGGTCCGCCTGTATTATCCTATTTATGGGATTTGGGAGATGGCAATACATCCACTGCACAAAATCCTTCTCATACCTATCTTACAAACGGAACATATACAGCTACCCTGATCACGTTCAGTTCGGCCGGCTGCCAGGATACGTTGCGCAGCAGCCCGATTCAAATTGGAGGTATCACTACTGATTTTACAGCTCCATTGACTGCCTGTGTGAATGAACCAGTAACATTTACCGGCAATTCCACTCCGGTACCGGGTGCTTCCAGCTGGACCTTCGGTGACGGTGGAACAGGTGTGGGGATTACAACCACCTATAGTTATGCCCTGCCGGGGGTGTATACCGTTAAACTGGTAAACACCTATGCAAACTGTACAGACTCTGTTACACATGATATCACCATCAACCCCTTGCCCGTTGCAGAATTCACAGCCCCGGTTACCGTTAGTTGTCAGCCGCCGTTGACCGTCAACTTTCAGAATCTCAGTACCGGCGGTGCAGTTTCCTGGGAATGGGATTTCGGTGATGGAAGTCCGGTTAATACCACTCAAAACCCTTCACATACCTATACCACTTATGGAAGCTTTGATGTATCCCTTATTGTAACCAATGCAAACGGGTGTACAGATACGATTATCAAACCTGCTTTTGTACGTATCCGCCGGGCCAATATGTCGGTAAACGGATTACCCCAACGGGGTTGTATCCCCTATACGATCATGCCGCAACCGGTGATAAATGCACTGGATGCCGTGACTTCCTGGGAATGGGATTTCGGCGATGGAGGCTCTTCATTTGTTCAGAATCCCACACATACGTATACTGTCCAGGGCACGTATACCGTAAAACTGATCATCACCACCAGCACCGGTTGCAGGGATACTTTAACGATCAGTAATGCGGTTCAGGTTGGCTCTAATCCTGTGGCTGATTTTTCAGCGACTCCCAATCCGGTTTGTGCCCGTCAGCCGGTTCAGTTTACGGATTTGTCTGTTCCCGCTGATGAATGGCTATGGGATTTTGGCGACGGAACAACCAGTACCCTTCAAAACCCGGTACATATTTTCAGCGATACCGGCTACTTTGATATTACACTCATTGCCTATAATAACGGATGTCCGGATACGATTGTATTCAATGATTACATCTACGTCTTACCCCCGATTGCCCGTATCGCAGTAACGCCTGATTGCAACAACCGCTTACGGTTTACTTTTACGGATTTATCAATTGCCCCGCTGACCTGGGAATGGGATTTCGGGGACGGTAGTCCGATAGACAATACACAGAACCCGGTGCATATTTACCCGGCCCTGGGTAATTATATCGTCCGGCTTATCGTAACGAATGGAGGATGTTCTGATACAACTACTGTACCTGTGTATGCATTAGATGAGCGGTCAGATTTTATAGCCGACCAGACCACCCTTTGCAAAACCGGTACGGTAACATTTAATACCCTGAATATTAATCCGGCGAATATTACTTCCTATCAATGGAACTTCGGGGATGGGAATAATCTGACTACCAGCAGTCCAACGGCAACGCACTCCTATACAACGGCCGGTACTTATTCTGTTACCTTAACGATCACCGACCTGAATGGTTGTACGAGTACGTTTATGCGACCGGATTATATCCGGATCAATGGGCCAACAGCCGGTTTCATTGCCGGAAATGTATCGGGTTGTACCGGACTGACCGCCACGTTCACCGACCTCTCCACTACAGATGGTCAGAACGCCATCACGAACTGGTTC
Organism: uncultured Chitinophaga sp.; assembly: GCA_964561675.1. GTDB lineage: Bacteria > Bacteroidota > Bacteroidia > Chitinophagales > Chitinophagaceae > JJ008. Next base: position 4,614 of record CAZLRY010000099.1, on the reverse strand, counting down.
TGGGATTTCGGTGACGGCAATACACAAAATTTCACAGCTCCCCCCTTCCAGCATATTTATAATACGGTTGGCACATTCAATGTTAAACTGATTGTGACTGATGCTGCCGGTTGCCTGGATAGTTTAACACTGACCAGCACCGTTAGTACATCCGACCCGATACCCGACTTTGTGGTGGATACGCTCACGTGTCCGGGTGCTGTGCTGACCTTTACAAATACATCATTACCTGCAGGCCTGAGCAGCAGTTGGGATTTCGGGGATGGGAATACCTCTATAGTGAGCAGTCCTACCCATAGTTATGCCGCTACCGGTTTATACACCGTGAAGCTGGTGATCCGTGATGCCCTTGGTTGTTCGGATTCCCTGATCCGTACAAACTACATCCGGGTTGCACTGCCTGTTCCCGACTTCACGGTGAGTGATTCCGTCACCTCCTGTACTCCGCTGGAAGTCCTGTTTACAAATACTTCCACATTCTATAGTTCAGTAAGCTGGAATTTTGGAACGGGCCAGGGCGTTTCCACCCTGAACAATCCGATTCACTTTTTCTCTGCCCCTGGTGTTTACCCGGTTAAACTGATAGTGACCAGTCCGGGTGGTTGTCTTGACTCAATCACAAAAACAATCCGGGTATATGATACGGCCGGCTCGCGGATTAATTATACCCCTATTGGCGGGTGCAAGCCGCTTACCATTGCCATGTCTGCGACAACGCCCGGCCCGATGGTCTCTTATTTCTGGGATTTCGGAGATGGAAATACGATCACCACCACTATACCCAACGCCAATCATACCTATACCTCTTTTGGTAGTTTCGTGCCCAGGGTAATCATGGAAGACCCTTCCGGCTGTATTATTCCTTTGCAAGGTGCGGATACCTTACTGGTATCCGGTGCTAAGGCCAATTTTGGGGTGGATACCGCTTTCTTCTGTGATTTCGGTACGGTGAACTTTATCGACTCTACTACTTTCAATGATCCGATTGTACAGTATCGCTGGGATTTCGGAGATGGAGGAAGCTCTTCGCTACAGCAACCTTCACACTTGTATAATGCACAGGGTATTTATAATGTACAGCTGATCGTTGAAACCCAGGGAGGCTGCCGGGATACGATCATGAAACCAGCGGTTGTTAAAGTGATCAACCGGCCATTGATTGATATTAACGGGGACACCGTTATCTGTATTAATAACTCCATCCTGCATACCGGCGTATTCCTGCGTGCTGATACTTCTGCAGTCCGTTGGTTATGGACTTTCCCGAACGGGGTAACTTATACCGAACAAAATCCGCCATTGCAACTGTATAATGTGGCCGGTACATTTACCATTACTGCTTTTGCCACAAACAGCAGCGGATGTATGGACACCACCAGGCAGACCATTATCGTGAACCCGTTGCCTGTTGTCACGATGCCCGGGGAACTCACGATCAATGCCGGATTCCCTGTTACGATACCGGCCGTTTATTCAGCAAATACAGTGAATTGGATCTGGTCACCCGCTGCCGGACTGAGTTGTGCCAATTGTCCCACACCGGTTGCCCTCCCGAAATTGAATACGTCTTACCAGGTCTATTTCACGGATGTCAATAACTGTAGTAATACCGGCCGCATACAGATCAATGTCTTGTGCGGTAAAGGCAACCTTTATATACCCAATACGTTTTCTCCCAACGGAGATGGCAGTAATGATTTCTTTTATCCGCGTGGCACCGGTCTGGAACGAGTAAAATTCTTACGCATCTTTAATCGTTGGGGTGAAGTGGTATTTGAGAAAAAAGATTTCCCGGTCAATAATGCGAATGCCGGTTGGGATGGGCGGTTTAAAGGACAAAAACCAAAGGCCGATGTCTATATTTTCCAGGCCGAGGTCTTTTGTGAAAACGGAGAGCTGCTCCGCCTGAATGGAAATATTGCGTTAATCCTGTAACTATTAAAATGCGGATACGAAGAATTATATATCTCCTGTTGTTTTTGTTGTCCGTTTCCGGTCAGCAAAAGCTGTATACACAGGATATCCATTTCTCGCAATTCTTTGAAGCGCCACTCTGGCGCAACCCCTCACTGAGCGGCATTTTTACCGGTGATGTCCGGGTACAGGCGGTGTATCGGGATCAGTGGAACAGTGTAACGGATGCCTACCGGACCGGGTCGGTGAATGCAGAATACAAAATGCCCGTGGGTAAACTGAATGATTTTGTCACTATTGGTATACAGGCCTTGTACGACCGGGCCGGTACCATTGGCTGGACCTCCACGCATGTGCTGCCCGCCTTGAATTATCACAAATCGCTTAGTGGTGAAAAGAATCGTTACCTCTCCCTGGGGTTTATGGGTGGATTGGTACAGCGGCGATTCGATCCTTCCAAAATGACCACCAACAGTCAGTATGATAATGGAGGTCTGGGCGAAAACCTGCTCAATACCCAATACAGTTATGCCGACGGAAGTGTAGGAATGAGTTATAATTCGGATATTAATGACCAACCTGCAAATAATTTTTATATCGGGGCGGCTTATCATCACTTTAACCGGCCACGGAATTCTTTTTACCGGAACAATACGATTGAACTGCATCCCAAATGGGTCTTCTCCGGTGGTTTACGCGTTGGCGTGGCTGATTACGCATTTATCACGTTACAGGCAGATCATTCCCGGCAGGGGGGATTCAGTGAAACCATGGGTGGCGTACTGTACGGTTTGAAACTGGGTGAGGATCCGGATAACCCCGCCTATACCATTCATGCCGGTGGCTTTCTCCGTTGGAATGACGCCCTTGTTCCTGTAATAAAACTCGATTATGCCCCTTTCTCGGTTGCCCTGAGTTATGACGTCAATATCTCCAAACTCAAACCTTCCAGCTATGGGCGGGGCGGATTTGAGTTATCTGTCTCTTATATCGGCTTCCTGAAACGGAATGAAGGCTACCTGCTTTGCCCGAAATTTTAGAAAATTGCCATCCCCCGCGAACCTTCTTTTACGACCATTGTTTATAATTCAACTTAAACAAATTCATGTATGGCTATAACGATCGAACAAGTCGCCCCTGACTTTACTTTATTTAACAGTGAAAAAAACCCGGTTACTCTTTCGGGTTTGAAGGGCCAGACCGTACTCCTGTTATTCTTTCCCCAGGCTTTCACGAGTGTGTGCACCAAAGAGCTTTGTGGCGTTCGGGATAATATTACCCGTTACCAGTCGGTCAATGCCAGCGTTTTCGGCATTTCTGTCGATTCTGTTTTTACCCTGGCTAAATTCAAGGAAGAACAACAATTTAATTTTCCCTTACTGAGCGATTTCAATAAAGAAGTGGCTGAAGCATATGGCAGTCTCTATCAGGACTGGATACTGAACATGCGCGGCGTCTCCAAAAGATCCGCTTTTGTGATCGATAAAGAAGGAATTGTACAATATGCAGAAGTACTTGAAAGTGCCGGTGATGTTCCGGATTTTGAGAAGATCAATGCGGTGCTGGACAGCTTACGCTAAAATTGCGTTAAAATCTATATACTACGCCTTGTAATTCAATTATTTACAAGGCGTATATTTGACTAGTAGTTTTACGATTCCTTTTTCAAAAAAAGGGGTTACATTTAGGATAATAAAAGTAATTTTGTTTCGTTGAAAAGACTTTTACCCATATTATTCTTACTGGTCCTCACCACTCTCCAATCCCAGGGACAGACATCCAGAACTGGTCCGGGTGCAGAAGGTGACCGTATTGTAAAATTGTATCCGAATCCGGCTACAGCCTATATTACGTTTGATTTGCAGGCTAATTTCAAAAAGGGACTTTCTGTTCAGATTTACAACGGAGTATTAGGTAAGAAAATGTATGAGTCACAGATCAGTCAGGATAAATTCACCCTCAACCTGAATGATTATACACGCGGGATTTATATCTATCACCTCGTGGATGCGACCGGCAAAATCATTGAGTCGGGTAAATTCCAGGTCTCCCGTTAATTTTCCCAATTTCTTTTAATGAATCAGAGTACCTGTACGATCAGGAACTTCAGGTAATTGGTGTTTTCCATGCCCCAGATGATCGGGTGGTCAGAAGCCTGCGCCTGAAATGTAACCTGCCGGATCCGGCGACGGGCATCTTTGGCAGCCATATCGATGGTCTGTAAAAATAGTTCGGGGTGTACCAGGTTGGTACAGGAAGACGTAACGAGGAATCCACCGGGTCTTACCAGTTTCATCCCGCGCAGATTAATCTCCTTATACCCGGTGATGGCTTTCTGAATGGTTTCCCGGCTCTTGGTGAAGGCCGGCGGATCCAGCATCACCACATCATATTGACGTCCCTCTTTCCCCCATTGTTTTAATACATCAAAGGCATTCGCCGCTTCAAAACGACAACGGTCCTGCACCCCGTTCAGTTCCGCATTCCGGTTGGCCTGTGCTACCGCATTGGCCGATATATCGAGCCCCAGCACGGATTTAGCACCATAATGAGCTGCGTGGATTTCAAAGGTTCCGGTATAGGTAAAGGCTCCCAGTACTTCCGCATCTTTTACAATGTGCTGGATGGCCCGGCGGTTATCCTGTTGATCTAAAAAATAACCGGTCTTTTGACCATTCTCAATATCCACATGAAAACGAA
>CAZLRY010000098.1:7081-10171 GCA_964561675.1 uncultured Chitinophaga sp. | reverse complement strand
AGTGATACCACCACGGGAATGCATGCGAAACTGATGAAGGATCTGTCTGCTGCGATCAGTGCATTCCAGGACGACCTTGAACTGATGGGACTCGATGAACGGGTGATGGGGATGACCTATTCTGAATTTGGCCGCCGGATCAAATCAAATGCAAGTCTGGGTACTGATCATGGTGCTGCAGCCCCATTGATCCTGTTTGGTAAAAATGCCAAGAAAGGAATTCTCGGTACGAGTCCGGATATCCCGGCCGATGCGCAGGTAGTGAATAATATTCCGTTTCAATATGATTTCCGCAGTGTGTATGCCTCTGTACTCGAACAATGGTTCTGTGTAAAACAACCGGCTCTTGATTCCATCATGCTCCGCAATTTCCAGTCATTGCCCCTCGTTACCGGCCCCTGCGGCGTAGCCGATGATCCGGAAGACAACAACAATGCGGCGGAGAAACTCATTTTGAAGATGTGGCCCAGTCCCTATACAATTAATGCAACGGTCCAGTTCTCCACCAATGGTGGCAATACGATGATCCAGCAGATCGATGGGTTAGGACGCGTTGTGAAAGTACTGACTAACCAGGATTATGCGGCTGGTACGCATAATCTTGATATCTATAATGATGGCCTGGCTTCCGGGGTATATTTCCTGCGGCTGCAGAATAAATCGTTGCAGAAAGTGATCAGTGTGATGAAGATGCCCTGATCCTGCAGAAATTCATCCAAAATTCACGTTAATAAAAACACCCAAACCGGGTGTTTTTCTCATTTTACGGCTAACCATTCCCTCTAGTTTTATCCTGTAATTGTTGATTTGTTTAAACACAATACAATCCTTATCAATAAAATTCACAGGTATGAAACAATGCTATTGGGGTATGGCAATGCTGTTATTGCTTCTTGTTACCCGTTCCGGTGCACAAGCTTATTATTTTTACGACGACCGTCATTATGAGGGTCCGTTACTGACCGAGTTTGGAATAAAAAGCGGCGGTATAAATGCGCTTACAGATCTGGGAGGAAAAAAAGGAAACGGGAGAAAAGGACTAAAGGACCTGAACCTTATTTTCACAAAACCCTGTATCAGTTTCTACTCAGTACTCCACTATAAAAACTGTGTGGGTTTACGTCTTCAGTATACATCCGGATCGGTGACAGCGGCCGATAGTATTTTAAAGAAAAGCCGGGCGACCAATCATGGCCGGTATGAACGGAATTTAAGTTTCCGCAGCCCTATCCGGGAATTGGCCCTTACAGTTGAGATACACCTGATTTCTATTATTAATGCGGCCGGCATGAATAAGGGACTTCCCCGCTTATCGCCCTTTCTGATGGCTGGGATTGGTTTTTATTCATTTAATCCGCAGGCCAAATGGGAGGACAGGTGGTTTCCTCTACAACCACTACATACCGAAGGGCAGGGATTCACTATTTATCCTGAACGAAAACCCTATTCGCTTCAACAGGGAAATTTGCTGGTGGGTGGAGGATTAAAATATGAAATTAATGCCTGGCTTAACGGGCGAATTGAGATCCTGCACCGTTTTCTGAGAACCGATTACCTGGATGATGTAAGCCTGGACAGTTATGTTGACCCCGGTTTATTTGCCCGGGAGTTAACGCCCTCCCTGGCAAGACTGGCCCGGGCTTTGTCCGACCGCCGGGCCGAAGTAGATCCGGGGCATATCACAAATACTTCTTACCAGCGGGGTAACCCAAACAATAAAGATGGTTATTTTACTGTCGAAATCGGACTTGGAGTTGTACTGGGGAGGAGCCGCCGCTGAACAGAACGTGCATTTGCTTTGCAGTACAGGAGCCGAAACTGTATCTTTGAAAATACGATCCCTTACCCTTCGGAATACACTGTTTCATTTTTCCTGAACTGCATTCATGTCTGTACAACACCATACTATACCTGCGTTTAACAGCCTGCTTTCCTTCAGGCCCCTGGTGACTGCCCTCAAAAAGAATATTGAGGAAGGCAATACCGGAATGAAAAAACTTTATGGCCATGTGGTGAATGAACTGGAAGCGTACCCGGAGCTGATGGGTACTATACATGACCTTGCTTTGCTCGATCCGCACCATGAGCTGATCGAGGAATTATTATCCGCTGTCTTTCCGCCCACCACCGCCAACTTCATGTACGGAATCTCCTATCCTTTTAAGAACCTGGCGGTTTATGCATCCCCGCTATTTAAGAAAATAATGATCCGGGAAAATACGAATGAAATCCTGGTGGGTGATGACCCTGATCATTCCCTTGAACAACAGCGGCTGCGTTTTGCCTATGGCCTGATTCTGAAAAAATATTTCGGATTTGACAGTCCGGAGAGTTCAAAAGTAGTATACCCGGTAACCGATGAAAAGACCGGATTGACCCGCTATATGGAGATGCGGCTGGATGGACGGTTTATTGATGTATCTCCGGTGAAAGATATGCCACACCTACCCCCCAGCCTGCTGGATCCTTCCACCAACCGGCTTTATTCGGTGGAAGAGCTGATGAAACTGGTTCCGCTGGACCAATTTGTATTTGAAGGTCTGACCGTTCTACGGATAAATGATGTAACTGAACAGGCCGTAATCACCGAAATGAAAAATTTTCTGCTGGATTATAACGGCTTGCCCGGGAGTGTGTCCTATACGCGACTTGAAAAAATGATTCAGGACCTGATCGGGCTGAAAGACCTGACGATCGGGATCACTCCTTTTTTCCGGATTCAGGGTCACTATATCTATTCTGAACTCCATAACAGCCAGAGTCTGTTGTACCGGCAATGTACCAGTACAGCAGAAAAGGATGAGATCAGCGACTACAGTAAGATCCTGTTCCGGGATAATCACCAGCCGGTACTCTATCAGGCACTCGATCAGAAAAATACCGCACATATCCAATGCCTGCATAATTATTACCGGGCCGGCAGCCGTAGTATCATCATTTGTCCGCTCAAGCAGGGTAAGGAATTATTAGGATTGCTTGAGATAAGTTCGCATGAACCCGGTTACCTGCAGCCGTTTCACATCAGTAAAATTGAAGCTGCAGTCCCTTTGTTCAAAATCAGCCTGGAAAAGAGCCTGGAACAACTGAACA
>CAZLRY010000098.1:4243-6981 GCA_964561675.1 uncultured Chitinophaga sp. | reverse complement strand
TATTTTGAACGGTTTATTACAGACGGACTCGAATTCAATATGTTTATGGGACAATCCATCAGTCCCCGGAAAAAAATGGATGAAATCTATCTGCGTAATCTTAAAATGTGGCAACTGACTATGATGGTAAAAGCAGCCCGGCTTACTGCACAACTGGAGCTGGAATTACCTATGCCATTGCGTACTACACAGCTGATCCTGGCAAGCAGCCAGCCGCTGACGATTTGTTTCCGGACTGAAGAACGAAAATTTGATGTAGATGGAGTAGGCAATACCCGCTATGAGATCATCAAAAAAAGAATTGACAAAGTGCATATCAAAAACAGTGAGGAACGGCTCACCCAACCCGGCATGATTGCCATTGTATACACCCAAGCAAAGGATGCAGGCGAATACAAGGAGTATATAGAATTTCTACAACAAAAAGAGTTGCTTCAACCCGGAGTTGAAAATCTTGACCTGGAAGAATTACAGGGTGTTTCCGGGTTAAAAGCCTTGCGTGTGTCCATACAACCGGATAAAACGAACGGAGCGGAGGCAATGAATAAACATACGTTGCTGACCGCCGGATAATTCCGGATAAACCGGTTATTTCCGGTAAGGAAAACGGAGAATTGTCGCCCTTTCCGCCCTGCCTTCATTGGAAATATACATATCCCCGTTTGATTTAAAGGTGATGCCTTCCGGCTGAGGAAACAATTTTTTCCCCAGTTCATATACTCCTTCGAGTTTGCCATCAAGGCTTGTAATGATCAGTTGATTGCTGGCCGATGAAAGGATAAATAGTTTTTGTAAAACCGGATGTATCGCGGCGGCTGAGGGTTCTATCCGCCCGCTTTTAAAAGGGGAGGCTGTTTTCACTTCATCCACAGAAATTGTAAATACCGGTTCCGGATTAAAACCGGTGGAATCTATATAACAGGCATAAGCACTTACAACCTGTTTATTATCTGATTCACAGTTTTTGCAAAGAATCACCAACGCATTCCGGACCGGATCAAAATACATCGACTCAAAATCATTTACTCCGCTGACTCCTGCTTTTCCTAATTCCACAGCTGATGCTTTCCCGGAACTGTCTTTGGCGATCATCAGTATCAGCCCGTCGCTCCTTAAAACATACGGAACACTGTTTACCACGACAACCTCTTCATAATCTCCTTTTTCCCCGAAAGGCAGTTCGCTTTTGATCAGTTTGGTTTCCTTATCCAGGTAAAATAATTTCCCGGACTCATCATTATGGGCAATAAATTCATCCAGCTTTTTGTCCCAGGCCAGCCCGGAAATCTCTTTCAGTTTGGGTTCCAGTTTATGGGTGAACACCTGGGCGAAACTATAATGGGGAGGTGATTGTATCCGTCGTACTTTACCCGTGCCACAACTGCTGATCAACACCGTCATCAACACGAAACCACAACAACAGTTACTGAAATTTAAACAACGCATTCTCTATTTTTCATTAAATTTATCAAAAGTTATCATTATATCATGATGGAAAATCCGTCAGCACTGTTGAAAGCAGCCCAGGAGTATGCCAGCCAGCTTATTACCACGAAAGTCGGCAAGGAAGTTACGTTCCATACCCTGCAGCACACCCGCGAGGTGGCGGAAGCCTGTGCCCGGATTGCTGAACAGGAAGATCTCCCTGAAGAAGATCTCCTGGCCCTTCACGTAGCGGCCTGGCTTCATGATACCGGGTACAGTGCTGGAAAAGCCAAAGGGCATGAACAAGTGAGCATTCAGCATATGCAGGAGTTTTTCAGTCTGCATCCGGCAGAAGAAGCTTTTGCGGAAAAAGTAAAAGGCTGTATCCTGGCTACCAAAATGCCCCAGAATCCGCAATGCCGGATTGAGGAAATTATTTGTGACGCGGATCTTTTTCACCTGGGTTCTTCCGATTTTAAAGAGAAAAGCCGTTTACTCCGCAAGGAATTAATTGAATTCAACGGGGAAGAATGGTCTAAAAAAGACTGGCGGCAGAACAATATTGCTTTCCTGGAAGCCCATAATTATTTTACTGCTTATGGAAGAAAGGTATTACAGCCGGCGAAGGATGAACACCTGGCCCGTTTGCTGGAAAAAAATCCGGTAGAAAAAATACAGGATGAGAAAACCCAGGAAGAAGATGATGATGATGATGCAACAGCGCATTTATCGGAAGAAGAACTGAAACTGAAGCGGATGAAGGAAAACCAGACTGAACGGGGTATCAGTACTGTTTTCCGCATTATGGCACAGAACCAGTCCAACCTGAGCCAGATGGCCGATTCCAAAGCGAATATCCTGATCTCCGTTAATTCCATCATTCTTACGATCGTCATTTCCACCCTCTCCACCAAACTGGAGAGCAACAGTTACCTGCAGATTCCGGTAATTATCCTGGTGACGGTTTGTGTATCCGCCATTGTATTCTCCATCTTAGCGACCCGTCCGCATGTTACCGAAGGCACTTTCACGCCTGAGGATATCCAGAATAAAAAGACCAACCTGCTCTTCTTCGGAAACTTTTATAAAATGAGCCTCCCGGATTATGACTGGGCCATGCAGGAATTGCTGGCGGATAAAAATTATTTATACAGCAGCCTTGTCAAAGACAATTACTTCCTGGGTGTGGTACTCGCCAAAAAATACAGGTGGCTGCGCATCGCCTATAATGTCTTCATGTTCGGCATCATCATCGCCATGGTCGCTTTCGCCGTAGCTGTAGCTATTCCGCAGGCAACGGAAGTGTATGCACC
>CAZLRY010000098.1:2035-4143 GCA_964561675.1 uncultured Chitinophaga sp. | reverse complement strand
GAGCATTTCCTCCAGCTTCATCACCAGTTCCGTCTTGGTAATGGGCACACCCATAATCTTATTATATCCCTTTGCATCCACCAGAAATTCGTCACGAATGATCTTGATCAGCTGTCCATTATTGATCTCGGGGATCAGTACCTGGTCGAAGTTCTTCAGGATTGTTCCGAGATTTTTGGGGAACGGACGGATATAACGCAGATGCGCATGACTCACCGCCTGTCCCTGTGCCTGTAATTCGGCTACCGCGGATTTTATCGCTCCATATGTGGAACCCCATCCGAGTACCAGGATCTTTCCTTTTTCGGGTCCACTGTCCAGGGTCTGATCAGGTATATAATTGGCGATCTTATCTACTTTTTCCTGGCGCAGGTTCACCATCAGCTGGTGATTCTCCGGCTCATAGTTTACGTTACCGGTAATGTTTTGTTTTTCCAAACCACCGATCCGGTGCTCCAGTCCGGCAGTACCGGGTACCGCCCAGGGGCGAGCGAGTTTTTCATCCCGCGCATAGGGCTTATATTTTTCTTCGCCATCAGCCAGTTCCTTTTTGAACGTAACCGGGATCGGTGCCAAGTCGGCACTGGTCGGATATTTCCAGGGTTCGGCACCATTGGCAATATATCCGTCACTCAGGAAAATAACCGGTGTCATATGCTGTACGGCAATTCGTACCGCTTCATAAACTGAATCAAAACAATCGGCGGGCGTAGATGCAGAAATGATCGGCATCGGGCACTCCCCGTTACGACCATAATAGGCCTGCATCAGGTCACTCTGTTCTGTTTTCGTAGGCAATCCGGTAGAAGGTCCGCCTCGCTGAATATTAATAATCAACAGGGGAATCTCCAGCATCATGGCCAGTCCCATGGCTTCCCCTTTCAGGGCAATACCGGGACCACTGGAAGTAGTCACCCCTAAAGCGCCCCCATAGCTGGCACCAATGGCGGAGGCAATACCGGCGATTTCATCTTCGGCCTGGTAGGTACGTACGCCAAACTGTTTATACTTACTGAGGTCATGCAGGATATCCGAAGCGGGAGTAATCGGGTAAGTTCCGAGGAAAATGGGCAACCCGCTCTTTTCAGAAGCGGCAATCAGTCCGAGGGCCACTGCCTGGTTACCCATGATGGAACGGTAATTACCGGCATCCATTTTGGCTTTCTCCACGGAGTAAGTAGTGGTAAAGGTTTCCGTGGTATCACCGTAGTTATAACCGGCCTGCAGCACTTTCACGTTACTGTCAAGGATCTCCGGTTTCTTGCCGAATTTATCTTTCAGAAAGTCGATGGTATTTTCCATATCCCGGTTGTACATCCAGTACAGGAAACCGAGAACAAACATATTCTTCGCCCGGTCTTTTTCTTTCATACCCAAGGTTGCATCCTTTAATGCTTCCCGGGTCATCTTGGTGACATCCATTTTGATCAGCTCATAGTTGGTGAGACTGCCATCTTCCAGGGGATGTATACCTTCGGGATAGTTAGCCAGCCGCAGGTTCTTGGCATCAAAACCATCAGTATTGGCGATAATTTTACCGCCTTTCTTCAGCGCTTTCAGATTTGCTTTTAAGGCGGCTGCATTCATGGCCACCAATACATCACAGGCATCGCCGGGTGTAAATACTTTGTCAGAAGAGAATCGAAGCTGGAATCCGCTCACCCCTGCCAGGGTACCCTGGGGCGCCCTGATCTCTGCCGGATAATCCGGAAAGGTTGCCAGGTCAATGCCTAAAAGTGCAGTGTTATTGGTAAACTGGCTTCCGGTCAGCTGCATACCATCGCCGCTGTCCCCGGCAAACTTGATTACCACGTCTTGTAAAACTTCCTGTTTTCTTGCCATTTGGGTATTAGTTATTCTGCGAATTTAACACAAGTTGGGCAAGCTTCACCTACTGATTTTTATCAGTTAAATTCGATTGTTTTTTGAGGAAAATCAGCCGTAATTTTTCTTATATTGTCCCTTATAATTTTCCCTATGCACAAATTCATCCGCCTCCTGCTGGTATTATGCCTGTCCTGGCCCCTGTTAGCACCTGCCCAGAATGACGATGACCTTTTTGAAGCCAACCGGCTCAAAAAAGTATTCCCCGATGACCGGGTGGCCGC
>CAZLRY010000098.1:0-1935 GCA_964561675.1 uncultured Chitinophaga sp. | reverse complement strand
ACCTTTTTGAAGCCAACCGGCTCAAAAAAGTATTCCCCGATGACCGGGTGGCCGCTACCCTGGTGGAAGACGAGTTCAGTTTCGACCGGGCCCGCGCGGAGGACCGGCTGCCTGTCGTTACCGCCACCCAGTCCACCGGGATAAATTTCCTGGCCCTGCGGGAAAGAGCCGGTATTCAGTACTTTGATTTTTATAATTCCTTTACCCGGATCACGTCCTTCAAACAACTGGAAAAAAGAAAGGGCATGTTCGGGATCAAAAAAAACTATAATGTGGGCTATGCGATCGACCGCTCTGCCAGTTCCAGTGATTTATTCTCCGATGACAGCCGGGTCAAGTATTTCAACATCGGATTTTCCGGTTATGGTGATATCGCCCGGGTGGAAACGGAGAAAAAATACCTCGACTGCAAATACCTCACGTCCGAATATTTCCATACCTGGTTCCCGGCTAAAGAGAAAATTATCCGCGTACGGATTCCGGAATGGCTGGATCTTGATATCCGGGAATTTAATTTTGAGGGACACAAGATCACCAAACAAAAAACACAGGAAAAAGGGGAGACCATTATCACTTACCGCATCCAGAATCTGATCGCGATGAAGAATGAACGGCGGTCAGTTGGCCTGGCTTATCAATACCCCCACCTTGTATTTGTTGTTAAATCGTTCAATTTTGAAGGAAAAAAAGAGAAAGGATTCGGGGATGTAGGTGACCTCTATGGCTGGTATCAGTATCTCTATAAAAAATGCATCAATAAACCAGAAGAATTAAAAGCCAAAGTAACCGAACTGATCAAGGGAAAAACGAATGACCTGGATAAAGTAAAATCCATTTTCTACTGGGTACAGGATAATATCCGGTATATCGCTTTTGAAGACGGGCTGGCCGGATTTATTCCCGCCACCGCCCAGGATGTATTTAAATCTAAATACGGGGATTGTAAGGGCATGGCCAACCTCATGACGGAGATGCTGAAACTGGCCGGACTGGAAGCCTACATGACCTGGATCGGTACCCGGCATATTCCGTATGATTACACCCTGCCGTCCCTGGCAGTGGATAATCACTGTATCAGTACGGTAATGCTCGGTGGCAAGGAATATTACCTGGATGGCACCGAAAAGTACATCCCGTTTGGCGAATATGCCTGGCGGATCCAGGGCAAGGAAGTCCTGATAGGTAAGGGTGAAAAATATGAAGTAAAGAAAGTACCGGTACAGGATAAAGAAAAAAATAAATTACTCACCCAGACCAGTTTTCAGTTAAAAGATAACCTGCTCAAAGGGCATGTGAAAGTCACCCTCACCGGGGAGCAGCGGACCGGGTTCCACCAGTACTACCACGATCTGCCCAATGATGAAAAAAAGAAAATGATCCAGCGCTACCTCGAATTCGGCAACCGCAACCTGGTCGTATCCAATGTCAAAACGTCGGACCTGAACAACCGCGAAATCCCGATTGTATTTGAAGGCGATATTGATCTCAGTAATTATGTAATTACCGAGGATAAAGAGCTTTATCTGGGAATTGACTTTTTCCCGGAAAATCTGCGTGGCCTTGTACCGGAAAAAGACCGGCAACAGGATTATGCCCTTTCCTCCAGTTATGTATCAGTGGATGAAACAGAGCTGATACTTCCGGCAGGTTACAAGGTAACGTCTCTTCCTGCCCCGATCAATGAAAAAGCTACAGACTATGAAGTCACCGGCTCGTATACGGCCAAAGACAATAAAGTCATCTTCAACAAAACACTGGCCTTCAACACCGGCAGGATACGGAAAGCGGATTTTGAGAACTGGAAGAGTTTTACGAAGAAGCTGAAGGATTTTAACAGTAACCTGATCTTGGTAAAAAAGCCTTGATCTGGCCGATATTTTTTGCCCGCTAAGCTTTATAAGACAACCAGAAAGCTGGAAAGTTCTTTTGTTCTTA
>CAZLRY010000097.1:7443-10387 GCA_964561675.1 uncultured Chitinophaga sp. | reverse complement strand
CCGAAGATGATACCGAGTGCGATGAGCAAACCGGCGGGGGTTGCTTTCTTTAGTGAAACGGACATAGTGTTGAATAAATAATCAACAAAAGTAGAGACGCGTATATCGCTAAAGAAATTTCCGGGCCCCGCAGCCCCGAATCTTTATAAAATCTTTATGTTGGAGAGAACCTCTGGCCCCGAAGGGAAAGGCCCCCTAAATCCCCCAAAGGGGGACTTCGAAGCCTCCAATTATTTAACCAACCATTTTTTTTAGTGTTGCGTAAAAAGGTTCCCGCAAAGATTATAAGACTCTCCGAATTAGGAAAAGTCTTTAAAGCTTAGCGGGAAACAATTACGCAAATCGAAACTTTAAATGACTTTACTTTCTATCGGAGGCTGAAGTCCCCCTTCGGGGGATTAGGGGGCCCTTCTTGCGTATAAGTCTCCCGCAAAGATTATAAGACTCTCCGAATTAGGAAAAGTCTTTAAAGCTTAGCGGGAAATAAATACGCAATTCAAAAAAGTAAATGACTTTTCTATATGGCGGAGGCTAAAGTCCCCCTTTGGGGGATTAGGGGGCCTTCACTACCTTCATGCTATGCCGCGTACTGCCCCGCATAAACTGGATCTGAAAAAACAATATGCCTACAGCGTATTAAGTGTCCTCACCGTATCCCTTATCTGTTTTGGCCTTACCCCTTATCTCGGTTATCGTGTTGTAGCCCTGATCTTATTGGTAACCGTTTCCATCATTGCCATCTCCTTTGAGATCTTTCCCGTGCTGCTGGCGGCGGCTTTGTCGGCTTTTATCTGGGACTTCTTTTTTATCCCGCCGCATTTCACCATCCATGTGGAGTCCACCGAAGACGCCATCCTGCTGATCATGTATTTTATCATTGCCATGGTGAATGCCGTGCTGACTTTTAAAATACGGCAGGTGGAAAAACTCGCCAGGCTACGGGAAGAAAAAGCAAAAGCCGTTAAACTGTACAACACTTTTCTCAATTCCCTTTCCCATGAATTGAAGACCCCCATTGCCGCCATCATCGGGGCTACAGATAATCTGCAGTCGGGTGGGAATCTGACAGAAGAGAATAAAACACAACTGGTAGAGGAAATTGCCAAAGCTTCTTTCCGGCTGAATCAGCAGGTGGAGAATCTTCTCAACATGTCCCGCATTGAATCCGGTTTTTTAAAGCCAAAGAAAGACTGGTGTGATGTGGAAGAAACCATTCATGAAGTGGTGCGAAGGTTGGAAGAAAACAAACCCCAGCAGAAGATCACGATCAATATTCACCCGGGACTGCCTTTATGCAAACTGGATAAAGTGATGCTGGAAACAGTATTGTATAATTTACTGATGAATGCCGTGCGGTATACCGGCGCCACGAATAAAATTGATATCATTGCCAACAGTTATACCGATACCCTGGAACTGACGGTGGAAGATAACGGACCGGGCTTTCCACCGGAGGAAGTGAATTACATATTTCAGAAATTTTACCGGCTGAAAGATACCTCCGTCAGTGGAACCGGACTGGGACTTTCCATCGTAAAAGGATTTACCGAAGCCATGGGTGGTACAGTGGAACTCGAAACCCCGGTGGGTGGTGGTGCCCGTTTTATATTACGGTTTCCGGTGGAACGTTCCACCATTAAAATGAATTAAATGAACAAGCCCGGTATCTTGGTGATTGATGATGAAGCGCAGATGCGTAAGTTGCTGGAGATCACACTGCAGACCAACGGATATGCGGTGACGACCGCGGGCACTGCCAAAGAGGGACTCATCATGGCATCCAATCATCCGCCGGATCTGGTATTGCTGGACCTGGGTTTACCGGATAAGAGCGGACATGAAGTGCTGAAAGCCTTACGCCAATGGTATACCAATCCGGTGATTATTCTTTCCGTACAGAAAGATGAGGAAGATATTGTGATGGCGCTGGATAATGGAGCGAATGATTATCTCAGTAAACCTTTCCGTACCGGGGAACTCCTGGCCCGTATGCGTTCGGCGCTCCGTACGGCCCTTGCAGAAGACAGTATTTCGTTGATTGGCGGCACTGATCTTGAAATTGATCTGACAGCCCGTACCGTTAAAAAGAATAAGGAATTGCTGAAACTCACGTTGACCGAATACAGTCTGCTCGCCCTGCTGGCCCGTAATGAAGGAAAAGTGCTGACCCATCAGTATTTACTCCGGGCTATCTGGGGACCGGGCTTTATCAGCCAGTCACAGTACCTGCGGGTCTTTATCGCCCAGCTCCGCAAGAAGATCGAAACCGATCCCAACCGTCCGGAGTATATCCTGACCGAATCGGGAGTGGGGTATCGGTTTGTGGTGAAATGATAATTACCGGACTTTTATTTAATCCGGACTTCACAATACACCCCTACGGGGTGATCTGGACATTACGTATTGCCAAAATTCTTGCTACCAACAATACACCCCTACGGGGTGATCCGGATATTTTCCACTCAACGTACATTTTCTACCAATAATGCACCCCTACAGGGTGGGGAGGACTTTACGATACGCCAATCTTCTTTCTACCGACAATACACCCCTACGGGGTGGAATATGATCCTCAATAAAAACAAAATATCCATAACCGGAGAATTGAAATCCACCCGTAAATCCGGAAAATAACAGATGTCCTCTCACCCCATAGGGGTGCATTATCGGTAGAGAGAATCCGGCAATAACGTATTCATCGGTTCACCCCATAGGGGTGTATTATCGGTAGAAATAATTGCGGATATTATTTCGTATATCGATCACCCCGTAGGGGTGCATTATCGGTAGAAAACAATCCGGTAAGAACGGAATTGTTGTTTCACCCCATAGGGTGCATTGTGAGCAACAACGTAAACAAAATACCCAATGACCGAAGAATTGAAACCTACCCGTAAATCCGGAAAATAACAGATGTCCTCTCACCCCATAGGGGTGCATTATC
>CAZLRY010000097.1:0-7343 GCA_964561675.1 uncultured Chitinophaga sp. | reverse complement strand
ATCGGTTCACCCCATAGGGGTGTATTATCGGTAGAAATAATTGCGGATATTATTTTGTATATCGATCACCCCGTAGGGGTGTATTATCGGTAGAAAACAATCCAGCAAGAACGGAATTGTTGTTTCACCCCTTAGGGGTGTATTATTGGTAGAAACAATCCATCATACGAGTTTGCCCGCCTCACCCCGTAGGGGTGCATTGTCGGTAAAAAACAATTGTTCGCTCACCAAGTAGGGGTGCATTGTGAATAACAAGCCCAAAAACGGCGACGGATAAAATTTCAATATCACATTTCCCTATTTTGGCGTCCCTAAATCTTATCAATATGGCAAACACCTACACACAAATCCATTATCAATTTGTATTCGCCACCAAATTCCGTGACGCCTGTATTTTTTCAACCTGGAAAGATGAATTGCACAAATTCATCACTGGCACCGTTCAACGTTATGGGCACAAAATGCTACAGATAAACAGTATGCCAGATCATATTCATTTTTTGATTGGTATGCGCCCCCATCAGTCCGTATCAGAATTGATAAAATCTGTCAAATCAGAAAGCACCAAATGGATTAACGAAAATCGGTTTTGCCCCGGAAAGTTTGCCTGGCAGGATGGATATGCCGCATTTACCTATAGCAAAAATCATGTTTCAGTTGTCGCCGAGTATGTTGCGCGGCAAGAAGAGCATCACAAGAAGATATTGTTCAGAGATGAATACCGGCAGATGCTCCTGACTGCTGAAATTGAATTTGACGAAAAATATATATTTGCCGACCCTGTTTAAAATTGGGTATTACCTACCAACAATACACCCCTACGGGGTGGAACGGGCTTTGCGATACTCCAATCTTCTTTCTACCAACAATGCACCCCTACGGGGTGAGGCGAACATTCATGAATCATTGATTTTTCTTCTACCAACAATGCACCCCTAACGGGGTGAACGGACATGTTCTTATCGTCGGATATATTGTTGTACATCGATCACCCCGTAGGGGTGCATTATCGGTAGAAAACAATCCGGCAAGAACGAGATTGTTGTTTCACCCCGTTAGGGGTGCAATGTCGGTAGAAACAATTGCGGATATTATATCGTACGTCGATCACCACGTAGGGGTGTATTGTTGGTAGAAAATAATCCGGTAATTACAGGATTATTGTTTCACCCCGTTAGGGGTGCATTGTCGGCAGAAACAATTGCGGATATTATATCGTACATCGATCACCCCGTAGGGGTGTATTATTGGTAGAAACAATCCATCATTCGAGTTTGCCCGCCTCACCCCGTTAGGGGTGCATTATCGGTAGAAAAAATTCCAGTAATAAACGAAATCATCGGTTCACCCCGTAGGGGTGCATTGTTGGTAAAAAACAATCCGGCAATTACGGGATTATTGTTTCACCCCGTAGGGGTGCATTGTCGGTAGAAACAATTGTGGATATTATATCGTACATCAATCACCCCATAGGGGTGTATTATCGGTAGAAACAATCCATCATTCGAGTTTGCCCGCCTCACCCCGTTAGGGGTGCATTATCGGTAGAAAAAATTCCAGTAATAAACGAAATCATCGGTTCACCCCGTAGAGGTGTATTGTGAATAAAACCGCTGTACTTTAAATCACTTATCACCCACCCCCAACCCAATCATACTCAATATATCGGATCGCTGGAAAGAAAAACTCACATAGCCGGCGGACCTCTCCTCTATTTTAATACCGGGTACTTCGGGCAGGGTGGACAGTCCTGAAACGGGTTTACTTACAAAACCAGCTGAGGCTGCGAGGTTGATCCATTCGCTGCCCCGGATATATTTCTCAAACCGGTGGGTATCGGCCAGCACCAGGGTATCGTAAAGTTCATTCCGGAAAAACTGTTTCAATCCCTTTCGTTCTGATGCATTCACCGGAAGCGTGCTGATATATGTATACAAGCTGCCGAAATGTTCGTAAGCATTCAGGATGCGCTGATCCGCATCGTCGGTAAAACAATCCGTATCTGGTTCCACCATAGTCAGCAGGGCCGGTTGAAGGGAATAGAGTAATTCAAAAATGGCCCGGCGCTTTTCTACCTGCTGCACATGATGCATCAGCAACGAAGCATTGATCAGCAGAGCCCCGGATTGTTCAGGTATCAAATCATCAACAGATTCACGGGTCATATTCTCCACAGGTCCGGACAGGGCATGAAACTCCAGGTTAAAACGAAAGCGGTGACTCACCGAAACCAAATAGCTGGCGCAGAACTCTAGTGAACTGCTCAGTATCTCCGTCCCGATCACCGTCACTTTTCTTAATTCAGGTAATTCATTCAGTGCATGGAGGATGCGGACCAGTTGCTCACCGCGACCACAACCAAGATCGAGCAGGGTGATCTGCTTATGACCGGCGGCGGCTGTACAGATAGTACTGATCAGCAGTGTTTGTGAGGATAATACTAATGGAAAACGATTCGCCAGAATATCAAACAAGAAAGCCTGCGGAATTTCAAACTCCTTCAGGTACGTATTCATCGCCTCCTCAGAAGGATACCCTTCATACCGCCAGTGCAGGCATTGGGTAAAGTCGGCCACAAAATCAGTATCGGTCAGATGCGGAAATTGCTTCCAGCAGTCCGCCGTCTGTTCCAACGATCTCCTAAGAACTTCTTCTTTATGGTTTAAATCAGGCAAGAATGTGTTTTGACTAAGTTATTATCCGGGTTAACGACAAGAATAGTCAAATAGTTCAGCTATTTATAATGATTTGAGGATATGCCAGTTAAAATACGTGAATAGGCTTATGCATAACTAGCAGGAAGTGACATCAAAGGTCGAAATTGTCAAACTTCAAAAAAACAGTTATCCCGCCGGCATATTAATTTCCAGTTCAAAACCCTCTCCGGATTTCGTATTAATCTGTACCGTACCACCAAAAACAGCTACCCGGTTTCTGATATTCTGCAGGCCGATTCCATCGTTTGTTTTACCGGGTACTGCACCTACCCCATCGTCCGTAATCCGGAGGACAAACTGGCTTTCCGGTGTGGACAAAGCAAATATTACTGATTTAGCCCTGGCATATTTTACTATGTTGGTACACTGTTCCTGCGCAATCCGGTACACCGCCAGTTTTTGCTGGCTGGTCAGTTTGTCTTCACTAAAATCAGATTTTTGAATAAACGGGTCGATACCTGCCGGGCGTAACATTGTATCACATAAACGCCCGAGCTGCTCCAGCAGGTTTTCTGTTGCCAGGTCAGGGGTGATGAGTTCATGCGCTATTTTACGATTTTCAAGAATAGCCATCCCCAGGTTATTCATACATGTATCCAGTACCTGATCCAATTTTCCCGGACTATCTTTCAAGACCGATAACATCACCCGGGTACCCACCAGGATCTGGTTGAGATTATCATGCAGTTCACCTGCAATGGCATTTCTTTCTTTCTCCTGTGCCTCAATCGCCACGGCAATCATTTTCTGTTGTTCTTTTTTCTGCTGGTCACTTAACTCGAGTTCCAGTTTTTTCTTTTCTGAAATATTCCGTATAAAAACAGATATGCCATCGGGGGAAGGATAAATATGATTTTCCTGCCATAGGTCCAGTGGCGCATAATAATCCACATTGGTTACATACCGCTGTTCTTCCATTGCCAGACTGAAGGCTTTGAACGTACCTGTATGGACCGCATCAGGAAACACTGCCCAAACTTTTTTTCCAATCAGTTCTTCCGGTTTACGATTGATCATTTCACCGGCCTGCTTATTCAGGTAAGTATAGCACCAGTTCCGGTCCAGGGAGATAAAAGCATCGGTAATCCGTTGTATAAACACCCGGTATTTTTCTTCGCTTTTCCGGACTTCCTCTTCGGCTTTCCGTTGTTCCGTGATATCCCGGAAGAAAACAGCTACCCCATCGACCGATGGATATATACTGGCCTGAAACCAGCGATTGGTCGGGATGAAGTACTCCTCAATATATTTATTTTGTCCCGTGCGTAAAGCCTCATCAAATGCTACCAGGAACGGACGATCGAGTGCGCCAGGAAATTCATCTTTCATCTTTTTACCTAAGAGATATCCTGGCTGTCTTAGTAATAGTTTTTCTGCCGTGGAATTTATATACGTAACCACCCATCTTCGGTCTATGACCATAAATCCATCCGAAATCCGTTCAACCAGGTCTTTGTAATTATCCTCACTTCTCCGAAGTTCCAGTTGGGTAATTCTTTTTTGCTCTTCCGCTATTTTCTGGTTGGTGACATCCCGGAAAAAAATAGCCACCCCTTCCGGTGAAGGATAATAATTAGCCTGTACCCAACGGCCTAATAATTCAGAATAAGCATCCAGGTATTGATTTTCGCCGCTGAGTACCGCTTGTTGATAGGTTCCAAAAAAGGGGGTCCCCTGAATAACTTTGGGAAAGTCATCCTTTATATTTTTCCCGATCAGTAAATCAGCCCGCCGGTTAAAAAACTGCTCCGTGGTTGGATTGACAAACAGAATTTTCCATTCATCATCAAGTACGATAAAGCCCTCTGAAATACGGCTGATGACTGCAATATATCTTTCTTCACTTTTTCTAACTTCCAGTTCCGCTTTCCGTTGATCGGTAATGTCATGAAAGAAAACGGCCACCCCTTTTTCTGAAGGATATAATACCGCCCGGATCCAATGTTCTGCAACGACAGAATACTCTTCCACATTTACCTGTTTTTTTGTTTCCAGCGCCTCTGTATAAGCATTAAAAAAGGGACGGCCCACTGCCTGCGGAAATTCAAGATTCAGTTTTTTCCCTTCCAGGAACCCCCGGGGTTTACCGAAAATATCGTCTGCTTTCAGGTTGGCATAAATAACCTGCCATTGTTTATCCAGAATCATAAAGCCATCCGAGATCCGGTCAACAATTGTGCGGTATTTCTCTTCACTTTGCTCCAGTGCCTGCAGGACCAGTTGCTTTTCCTGCTCTGTTTCCCGGTGACGTAAAGCAGAGTCAATGGCTGCCGGTAAACGGGTCAGGCTTTCTTTTAAAATATAATCATCCGCACCCGATTTGATAATCTGCACCGCATATTCTTCCTTGGTGGTACCTGAGACCATAATAAATGGTATCTGGCTTCCCCGTTCCCGGACAATACGCAGCGCTTCTGTGGCATCAAACTGGGGTAATGAATTATCTGCCAGTATCAGATCCGGCTCAAACTCCTCCAGCGCTTTCAGGAATCCATCGCGGGTGACTGCCAGTTTAAAGCGGCTGTCTGCATACTCCTTCTGTAAAAAACGCTGAATCAGTTCTGCATCAGTCGGGCTGTCTTCCAGCATCAGAATTTTCAACTGCTTCTTCATAAAATAAGTTTAATAGGCCGGTGGCTGATTCAACAGCAACCAGTAAAAGCCCAGGTGACGAATGGATTCAGCAAAACTTTCAAAATTCACCGGTTTAACAATATAGCTGTTGGCGCCCAGTTCATAACAGCGTTGCACATCGGGGTGTTCTTTGGAGGAAGTGAGGATGACTACCGGTATTGCCTTCGTACGGGGATCGTTCTTGATGATCTGCAGCACTTCCATTCCGTTTACTTTGGGCATCTGAATATCCAGCAAAATGACTTTGGGAAAGTGAATAGCATCCTTGCGGGAAGTATACTGTCCATTACCGAAAATAAAATCAAGGGCCTCTTCCCCGTCTTTTACATGTACCAGGTTATTGGCCATATTATGCTTCCGCAATTCACGGATCGTCAGTTCGGCATCGTTTTGATTGTCTTCGGCGAGCAGGATTTCGACGGTATTGCTGTGTGGCATATGGTAAGGTTTAAAGGTTGATAGGTTTATAGGTTTACAAGGTTGTTTTCTTAGAAGGGGCTGTTTACTACCGACTCCTGACTCCCGACTCCTGACTCCCGACTTCTCTCATACTCCTGGCAACGAAAAATAAAACACCGCTCCCTCTCCCACCACTCCTTCAGCCCACACCCGGCCCCCATGCCGGAAGATGATCTTCTCCACCAGCGCCAGTCCCACACCTGTTCCTTCAAAATCTTCTTCATTATGGAGCCGTTGAAAAACCTTGAATAGTTTTTCTTTGTATTTATTATCAAATCCTACTCCATTATCTTTTACAAAGAAGATTTGTTCACCGTCCTCTGAATAATGTCCCACGCTGATCACCGACTCCTCCTTTTTGGAAGAATATTTCACCGCATTGGACAGCAGGTTCACCCATACCTGTCGCAGGGTATTCAGATCAGCACTGACCACCGGTAGCTGACCAACCGTCCATTGTACTTTCTTTTTTATTTCGGGCCGGATTGTTTCATTGATGATATCCCACACCAGGTCAGACATATTTACATCGGCTTTGGATAATTCCAGTCTGCCCAGTCTGGAGAAAGCCAGCAGGTCATCAATCAGGTGACCCATTTTAAGCGTATTGGTTTTGATAATACCGGTGATCCGTTGTCCCTCTTCATCCAGTATATCCCCATAATCTTCTTCGAGTATGGTGGTAAAACCAACGATACCGCGCAGGGGGGTCCGCAGGTCATGGGAGACCGAATAAGTAAAGGCTTCCATTTCGGCATTGCTGCGGCGCAGAGCCGATTCGAGATGTTTTCGCTGGGTGATATCCCGTACAGAGGCAATCACCATCAGGCCTTCATCGGTATGTATCGGGGAGAGACTGATCTCCACCGGGAACTGGGAGCTGTCTTTTTTAACCGCGAATAAATCCAATCCTGCTCCCATGGCCCGCAGCCGGGCCGTTTTCATAAATGTATTGCGGTGGTGTACATGTGCGGCATGCAGGGCAGCAGGTACCAGTATTTCCACTGGTTGCCCGGTCATTTCCTTTCGTGTATAGTCAAATAAATCTTCGGCTTGTTTATTGATCATCCGGATGATTCCTTTATCATCGGCAATGATCGTTGCATCGGGAGCTGCATCCAGGAGGGCCCTGAATTTTTTTTCGCCGGCTTCCCGGTTACGAATATCCCGGTGTAGTTTCCGGATCGTGATCAGACTTGCTATAAAGACAACAGCGAGTACTGAATAAAGAATATAATTCAGCCGCTGTATACTTTGCTCATTATTCCATTTACGGAGTGCCAGCATAGCGATGACCGACTTCTCCATTTTATTTCCATACATACGGATGTGATCCATATGTTCTTTCCCTGCTCCGTTTTCAACCATTCTCCTCGATATATCGGGCGGCTGTTCCCGCTTAGCCCTAATCAGATCTTTTGAAAAGAGAATCCTTAACTGTATATATTTAACCAGGCTGTCGAGTAGTTGCTGTTGTTCCCGGTTTCGGCCCAGCAGATCTTTAATCTGCACAATCTTGGTTTGCAGATTAAG
>CAZLRY010000096.1:0-10423 GCA_964561675.1 uncultured Chitinophaga sp. | reverse complement strand
CTATGGGTGTAACTTATCACCGGGCTTTCGACCGTTGTCGTAATCCATTTGAAGCATTGGAGCAGCTGGTGGAAATGGGCTGTGAACGAATCTTAACTTCAGGACAGTTGCCCACCGTGAGTGAAGGGGCCGACCTGATCGCTGAACTGAATTCCAAGGCGGATGAGCGCATCATCATTATGCCCGGTAGCGGCTTACGAAAAGAGAATATCAAATGGCTGGCGGAGAAAACGGGTTGTCTTGAATTTCACTCTTCATTAAGAGGCAAAGCCGCTTCCTCCATGGAATTCATTCATCCAGGCTTTGCCGGCTCAGCGGAAAGTTATTCGAACAATGCAATTGACCCGGAGGAAGTTAGGGCTTTGCGGGGGGCATTATTGTAATGCTGTTTTTTAAACACATAGGTACATAGACACATAGGATACACATAGAAATACAATTATTCTATGTGTATCCTATGTAATACTTATAGAGTCGCCCGCTCTAGTTCGGTTCTGAAAGTTATACTCTCCGATCTTTCGTGATCATTTAAACCTATGTGTTAAAAAAAAACCGGCAGCGGAAGACGCTGTCACATAAAAAAGGCCGCCTCATTTGAGACAGCCTTTATTTTTTATAGTGATGAGATTAGTTAAAAATATAACGTACACCCACCTGCATCTGCCATCTTGAATTCACACCGGTACTGTTCTGGAATGTACTGGTCAGGGGAATCAGGTTGGTGGCATCCAGGTAAGGATAACTGAATACCGGGCGTCCAACATTATTACCGGTGGTTTCCACCCGCTTGAAGTTCAGCAGGGCAGTCCGGTTAGTGATCCTGGAAATTCCCCAATTCCTGTTCAGCAGGTTGCCGAAATTGAAGATGTCCATTGTGAAACGCAGCGTATTCATGTTTTTCCCAGCTTTTACCATAAAATCCTGGGTAAAGTTAAAGTCCAGTCTTTTATAGAAGGGCAGGAGTAAACCATTGCGTTCTGCATAGTCACCACGACGGGTACTCAGGTAGGGGTCCTGATTGATATACGTGTTCAGTTGTCCCCAGAGTTGTGCTGCCGTACGGGTATCTGCGGCATTCACGCCTTCCAGGATGATCTCGCTGGCATTACGGGGAACATACAGCAGGTCATTGGTCGTCAGGCCATCTCCATTCAGGTCACCATTATACGTATAGCTGGCGGTACCACCATTGGCAGCTTCAAAAGTGAATCCGAACGAAGAAGCAAAATGCTTCGCATATTCAAAACGATAGTAAGCTGCTGCAATCACACGGTGCGGCTGATAGAAATTGGAAAAAGACACGGCTTCGCTGTTCGGATCACCGGACACAGCACGGTCTCTCCAGATCGACTGTGCAATTGAACCCCCATCATTGACAGAACGGCTGTTACCATAACTATAGGCAATCATGGTATACAGGTTCTTTACGTTGCGCTGCAGTTGCAGGGTGGCATTGTACGTATATCCTTTTGAGGTATTGGTCATCAGGATCGCATCGCTGATATTCGGGTTAGTCGCCGATACCCCACCGGCACCTCTGTAGATCTGTGTCGCACTGTAACGGATACGGTTGTCTGCTCCCTGCATAGCCGCTCCTGTATTAGGCAGGTTGATATTCTGGTGATATACCGCATTCAGGTCTTTGGAGAAAATACCCTCCAGGGTGGCCGTGATATCGAAAGGCAGTTTCCGGTCAATGGCCAGGTTGCTGCGGAATAACTGCGGGAATTTGAAATCTTTTTCTGTTACGGCCAGGTTATAGCTCGTGTTAGCCGCGGCATTGGCCGGACGATTGGCATTCACATCTGCATTGAAGGCCACACCAGTAGTACGGACAAAAGAACCGAAGTCCACACCATTGTTACTGGCCTGGTTGCTGATCCAGACAAAAGGTGGTGCACCGGAGAAAATGCCAATACCGCCGCGAACCTGTGTTTTCTTATCGCCGTTCACATCCCAGTTGAATCCAAAACGGGGGCTCAGCAGAACGGATGTTTTGGGAGCTTCACCGGTATTTATTCTGACACCGCCTCTGAATGTAAGCGCGTCGGCGTTGGTATTGGCGATAAAATTCTGTTTGAATACCGGGATATCGGCACGGATACCGTAAGTCAGCACCAGGTTATTGTTTACGTTGAATTTATCCTGGGCAAAGAAGCCGAGCTGTAAAGTTGACACATCAGCATAAGGGAACTCTCCGTTCTTACGGGCTGAATAACGCAGTTCGTAACGGGTGGCATTGGCCGTACCGTTATTCACGCTGTTATAAAAATCAGTCAGACTCGCAAAACGATATGCGCCATAATAGTTGGGGGCAAATCCATTCTGGAATTTATTAAACGTATTCTGCGTACCAAAGGTAATCGTGTGTTTGCCTTTATATAAAGTCACGATATCATTCAGCTGCCAGGTGTTGGTGCTGAGTTTATTGAAAGCGGTAAAGGGTTCATAGCCAAAGGCCGTAAAGGAACTGCCAGCCCCGTTTTCAATATCCACCAGCGGGAAAATGCCACCCGGGCTGCTGCGGAAGTCACGCAACTGGTTGTAACCCACCTGCAGCTTATTGGAAAGTTTATTGCTGAATCGGCTGTTCAGCTCGGCAATGACAATGTTGAAATTGTTATTGATGATATAAGAAGAAGAAACAAATGGCATGGCGGTAGTGCTGGGCTGGCGGTTATTACTGGGTGCTCCGCTGTTGCTTGGTGGCACATTGCGGTAGGACTTCAGGTAATAATAATTCACATTCAGTGTATGTTTCTTGCTGATGTTTAAGTCAAAACGGGCCGTGATCTTATCACTATAAGTATCAAATGTATAATTCTCATAGGCGCCGGTTTCATACCCGAATTTGGTTTTCAGGAAGGCGGATAATGCATCAAGATCTTCTGCTTTTGCCTGTGAAATTCCCACACCGGATGAACCTCCGCGACTGGCCACGAGGCTTGTAGCCGGGGTGCTTACTCTTTCCTGTTCACCACTGATGAAGAAGAATAATTTATTCGGAATGATCGGACCACCCACACTCAGACCGCGGTTATTGAAATCAAATTGCTGTTTAGCTAGTTCGGTCGGGCCTACTTTGAGACCTGTCAGACCAGGACTTTTCCAGAAACTGTAAACAGTGCCTTTTACCTGGTTGGTTCCGCTTTTTGTTACGGAGTTAATACCGGCACCGGTAAAGCCACCCAGAGTTACATCATAGGGGGCAATGTTTACCTGGATCTGGTCAAGTGCGTCAATACTGATGGGTTGGGAGTTGGTTTGACCGCCAAGACCGGCTGCCAGTCCAAACGTATTATTGAACGAAGCTCCATTCACCGTCAGGTTATTATATGAGTTGGCACGTCCGGCAAAACTACTGGTGCCGTAAGTGGAATTACTGTTTGCGGTGGGTGTCAGACGGGTAAAATCATTGATACTCCGGTTGATTGTCGGGAGACGTTCGATCTGCTGGCGGTTGACCACTTCGGCAGAACCGGTTCTTGATTTATTAAATACCTTATCGGAACGGGTGGCGGTTACGATCACTTCTTTCATTTCTGTGCCACTGTTTTGCAAGGTGAAATCAGCCCGGAAGGTCTGACCGATCAGCAAAAAAATATCGGTTTGCTTTTCTTCTTTGTAACCCACATAGCTGGCCGTGATTTCATAAGGCCCGCCAACACGGAGATTGGCCAGATTATAACGGCCATCCTTACGGGTGGTGGTGGTATATTTTGTACCGGTTGGCTGGTGTATGGCTGTAATCGTTGCCCCGATCAGCGGGCTGGCTGTTGTTTCTGTAATGATCCCCTGGATCTCAGCAGTGGTTTCCTGTGCGTGCAGACCGCTGATCAGGCCGGTCATCAACAGGAATGAAATCATAAATAATAAACGCTTCATAAACGGATGTTTTTGTGAAGCGCAAAGGTGCTTTGTTAATGTAGCGTTAAGGTCAGTGAAATGTTACCAAATTATTAAGCATAGAACCATTGTGCATAAAAAAAACGGATCCATGAAATATATCATAGATCCGTTTTTGGTTTTTAATTATTTATTTTTTACTATCCGCGCTATACTTTCAACGTCTTCATATACGCCGCATTCACTTTTGCCGCTTCCAGCGAAGAGCCATTCGGATAGGCCTCCTGCTCCACAATATAGTATTGCATGCCGTATTTTTTGGCGGATTTCAGAATCTTAGGCCAGTCAATACTACCGGTACCCAGGTCCACGGAATTTTTACCATTGTCAGTTCCGGGATTTTTGCTCCTGTCTTTCACATGGCAGAGGCGGAAACGCTTTTTATATTTCTTAAACCAGGCTTCAATATCCACGCCGGCGGCGGCCACCCAATAAATATCCATTTCAAAATCAACCAGGGAAGGATCGGTGCCGTTCATCATTACATCCTGGGGCAACTGACCATCCATTGCTTTGAAGGAATAGTCATGGTTGTGATAGGCGAAACGGATGCCGTTCTTTTTACAGATTTCCCCTTTCTGATTGAATTCATCGGCAAAGCGTTTAAAATCATCCAGTGATTTTTGCGGACCTTTCCAGGGACAGATCAGGTATTTCATCCCGATCTCCGCGGCCTCGGCGGCCTTTTTTTCAAAGTCCTTGGTGATATCGCAATGGGAGGAGATGATTTTCATTCCCAGTTCATCCATGTAGGATTTGAATCCGGTATGTCCCATACCCCAGAACATGCCATTGGCCCCTTCATAACTTTCGATTTGATTAAAACCAAAGGAGGCCAGTTGTTTTAACACCCCTTTCGGATCCCCCGGAATCACATCACGTAACGTGTACAACTGAATCCCGAAATGAGTCAGGGGTTTAGCGGTCTCCGCCGCAAATAGGGAGGAACTACCCAGGCTGTTTAAAACCAGTCCGGTACCGACAGCACCAGTAAATTTTAAAAAGTTTCTTCTGTCTTGTTGCATAGCATCGTTTTTAATGATTATTCCGCCCAGGCTTTATCTCCTTTTTTATAAGGCAATGCACCATCATACTTTCCAGGTACGGGTAAATGACGAAGGGTTTCTGTCATACCTGTTTTTGACGTAAAGAAGCCCCAGAGGGTCAGCTGCTTCATCATTGTATAATAATGAGGTGGGGCGCCCACAAAGGGTTGCTTCGCGGCTTTGGCAATTTCTTTTTGTTCTTTTTCCGCTTCGTTTTTTTTGTCGTTGAATTGCTTCGCTTCCTTTTCCAGTGACACGAGCAGGTCATGTCGTTGCTGCGGAGTACATTCCATAAATGACTTCCCGTACATTTTAGTACAGACTTCCTGCAGTTTTTCTACTCCGTCAGTGAAAACTTTCTGTTCGGCTTCCGTATAACAGTCGGTGATCATTATTTTCATAAACTCGCCCACTGCGGCCGCTTTGGCACCAGGTGTGGCGGTAGCAGGTATAATAGTTTCCCCGACCTCGTCCAGCAATGCTATGATTTCAGGAGAAAAGGAACCGGCCTTTGCACCCGTAGTACATCCGGATAAAAAAACTTCTCCTCCAATCACCACGCCACCGGTGAGGATGGCTATTTTCTTTAAAAGTTCGCGTCTGTCCATGCTGAAAATTTTTGAGGGTTTATATTACAGGTTTCCTTTTTTTAATTCACTTACCGCAAAGTCGGCAGCCCTGGCGGTCATGGCCATATAGGTAAGGGATGGATTCACACAGGAAGCGCTGGTCATACAGGCACCATCCGTGACAAATACATTTTTAGCATCCCATACCTGGTTGTTGCCGTTGAGCACGGATGATTTAGGATCACGTCCCATACGGGCGGTGCCCATTTCATGGATGCCCATTCCCACTTCGTAACCATGATCATAGGAATTTACCTCTTTTACACCAGCGGCTTCCAGCATTTCCTTGGCATCGTTCATCATGTCAATCCGCATCTTGTGCTCGTTTTCCTTGATCTCCACATCCATATTCAGCACCGGGAGTCCCCAGGCATCTTTCACGTCTTTATTCAGGGTGATTTTATTATCATGATAGGGGAGCATTTCACCGAAGCCCATAATACCGATATTCCAGTTATCACTGGGTTCACTAAGGGCATTTTTGAGATCTGCTCCAATAGTGAATTCAGCCACTTCCATCCCGCGCCCACGACTGGCACTTCCCTGGTAGCCAAAGCCTCGGACATAATCCCGTTTGTCATCATAGATATTCCGGAAGCGGGGAACATATACACCTGTGGGTCTTCGTCCGTACATATATTTATCACTGTATCCTTCCACTTTGCCTCCGGCTCCGCAACGGAAGTGATGATCCATTACATTGTGTCCGAGTTCACCGCTGCTGCTGCCCAATCCTTCGGGCCAGATTTCCGTAGCTGAATTCATCAGCACCCAGGTGGAGTTAAAGGCCGATGCACAGAGGAAAACGATCTTCGCTTTGAACTCATAGGTTTTCATATCCATTGTATCCACGATCTCAACACCGGTGGCTTTTTTCGCATCCTTGTCATAAAGTACTTTTGATACAATCGAGAAGGGGCGTAGTGTAAGATTACCGGTTTTCATGGCAGCTGGTAAAGTAGCCGATTGAGTACTGAAATACCCACCAAAAGGACAGCCCCTCCAGCAACGGTTACGGTACTGGCAATTGGTCCGGTCATGATGCGGCTGGGTCAGGTTAGCACTTCGCCCGATGATCATATGACGGCTTCCCTTGAAATGATTTTTAATCTTAGCGGCCACATCTTTTTCCACGCAATTCAATTCCATGGCGGGCATAAAGTCTCCGTCCGGTAAAACCTCCAGTCCTTCCAGGCTTCCTTGTATTCCGGCAAACCGTTCTGCATAGCTGTACCAGTCCGCCATGTCCTCATAACGGATCGGCCAGTCAGTCCCGTGTCCGTCTTTCAGGTTGGCCTCAAAATCCCACTTATTAAACCGGTAACTCTGACGGCCCCAGGTCAATGAACGTCCACCCACATGATAGCCACGGAACCAGGAAAAGGGTTTGGTCTCGGTATAAGGACTTTCCTTGTCTTTGGCCCACAGGTCCAGTACAATCTCGTTCAGGGGATAATCCCGCTTCAGGGCTGGATAATCATTGATCATCTGTTGTGTGGGTTTCAGTCCGCGGTGCGGGAACTCCCAGGAATCCTTGGAGGCATTCACATATCCTTCTTTGTGTTTGATATCACGGCCTCTTTCCAGTAACAGGACTTTAAGCCCTTTCTCAGTCAGTTCCTTGGCCGCCCATCCGCCACTAATGCCGGAGCCGACTACAATTGCGTCATACTGATTGTCTGCCATCGTTAGATCGTTTTATTGGTTTTTATTTCAATTTCAGTTGTTAAGAATCAGGTGTTCGGTGTTAGTTGTTAGGAAATAGCCCCTGCTAAGAACTGATTCTTCAAGGTACGTCAGTCGTACTTCGTATTTCGTACTTCGTACTTACTTTCAGACATCACATATCTTCACCGCCTTCTCCAATGCCGCTATTTTTTCTTTTACGTCCTTACCCGTTGTGATGAATTCCTGCGCCACATAGCCTTTATACCCAGTTGCTACAATAGCATTCATAATGGCCGGATAATAGAGTTCCTGTGATTCATCGATCTCATGACGTCCGGGTACACCGGCCGTATGGTAATGGCCGAAGTACTCGTGGTTATCACGGATTGTGCGGATCACATCCCCTTCATTAATCTGCATATGATAGATATCATATAAAAGTTTGAAGTTAGGAGAACCAATCATTTTGCAAAGGTTCACGCCCCAGGCACTTTTATCGGCCATATAATCCTTGTGATCCACTTTACTGTTGAACAGTTCCATCTGGATAATCACGCCTTCCTTTTCAGCCAATCCGATAATTTGTTTCAGACCTTCGGCACAATTCTTCATCCCGGTCTCATCATCCATGCCGTTCCGGTTACCACTGAAACAGATCAGGTTTTTATACCCAGCTTTAGCGACCAGGGGAATGGCTTCATTAAAATCTTTGATCAGCCAGGCATGGTTGTTTTTATTGTTCCATCCTTCTGTCAGGCTGATCTTGCCTGCAGTATAACACATCGAACAGGTGATGCCCTGTTGTTGAACCGTTGGCCAGTCCTTGGGCGCCAGCAGGTCGATGGCGGAAAAGCCCAGTTTTTTCACCGTGCCGCATAATTCATCCAGCGGCATGAAATTATAGGTCCAGGAACAGACGGAGTGATTGATATTGCCTTTAAGGCGGCTATGATTATTGTTCTGGTATGATTCAGTCGCCGAAAGATTATTACCTATTGCCATACCTGCAGTTCCCAGCGTAAGTGATTTAATTAGTTTTCTCCTGTTCATGATATAATTGCCGTTTTTTTATCATTTTTAAAGAATACAAAGAACAGAAGAGCTACCCCGGCAGCAAATAAACAAGGGAAAATCCATACCTGTTGCCAGTTATGATTTACTACTTTTCCTGCTGTGTCTTTAATTGATTGTTGGTCAGCAATGTTTCCGGCAAGCCAGAAACCAATATACATACCCACTCCATATGTGGCCAGCGTTATTAATCCTTGGGCGGAAGAACGAACGTTTTCTCCGGCTTTTTGGTCTGTATAAATCTGGCCGGTAACAAAGAAGAAGTCATAACAGATGCCGTGAAGAATAATACCGGTATAAAGCATCCATAAGCCATTATCAATTCCCCCATAAGCGAATAACAGGTATCGCAGCACCCATGCGAACATTCCGATCAATAACATTTGTTTGATCCCGAAACGACGGAAAAATAATGGCATTAGAAACAGGAAAAGAGTTTCACTCATTTGTCCCATGGTCATTTTTGCTGCCGCTTTTTCCATGCCGATCTCATTCAGAAACTGATTTGCACTGCCATAATAAAAGGCAAGTGGAATACATATCAATACGGATGCGAAGAAAAAAAGAAGATAATTTTTGTCTTTAAGTATCTTAAGTGCATCAAGTCCGATCACTTCAGCAAATGAAACATTTTTACCCGCTTTTGGCGGAGGGGTATTAGGAAGGAAGAAACTGTAAATGCCCAGTACAACAGAAATAATAGCGCCTGCAAGGAATGTTATATTCAATTTGGAAGCGGCTGCATTCAATGCATTTTTTGCTTCCTGTGTTGCGTTTTCTGCTGTTCCTGCTTTAACGAGTATTGATGCTGGTTCCCAGGCCATCCAGCCGATAATAAGACCAGCCACGATCCATCCGATTGTCCCCCAAACCCGGATTCCGGCAAATTCCTTTTCCGCATTGGAAACCTGCTTTAATGCGATAGCATTTACCAGTGCCAAGGTTGGCATATAAATGATCATGTAGATCAACAGGAAACTGTAGAAGGAGCCAAATTCTGTTTGAGTGGATATATAATACAGAAGCCCTCCACCGGCCAAGTGCAGGACACCTAATATTTTCTGTGCTGAGAAGAACCGGTCTGCAATCATTCCGATAATGAAAGGGGCAATAATCGCACCCAGGCATTGGGTGCCGTAAGCCAGTCCTGTTTGACCACCGTCTGCTCCGATTTTTCCCATAGTCAGGTAGGTGCCCATTGTTACAAACCAGATACCCCAGATAAAAAAATTAAGAAACATCATGGTGGACAACTGGAAACGAGTTGTTAATTTCATGTAGAAGCCTTTAAGTGAATCGTTAGTTTTTTAAAAAGTGAATTCGGAAAACTAAATGTACTATTTTTAACCACATATTTTATTTATCATTTATCAAATTTTACCCGCGGTAATCTTTGTTATTCACATTATTCATTTCAAACGTTTGCAATGCAAAACAGAAAACTAAGAATGGCCATGATCGGCGGTGGTATGGATGCCTTTATCGGGGCGGTACACCGGCTTGCACTCAATATGGACGGACAGGTGGAACTGGTGGCAGGCGCCCTCAGTGTGAATCCCGAAATGGCTCTTGCATCCGGCCGGCAGCTCTTCCTGGACGAGGATCGGATCTATACAGATTATAAAACCATGCTGGAAAAAGAGGCGGCCATGCCCGCAGAGAAACGGATTGATTTTGTCACCATTGTGACCCCCAACTTTGTCCATTTTGATCCGGCCATGATGGCCCTGGATATGGGTTTTAATGTTGTCATAGAGAAACCCATCACTTTTTCACTCGAAGAAGCCAAACGGCTGAAAGCAAAACTGGAAGAAACCGGACTCAGTTTATTACTCTGTCATACGTATAACGGATATCCCATGGTGAAACAGGCCCGTCGGATGTTGCAACAGGGTGTATTGGGTAAGATCCGGAAAGTATATGTGGAATACCCGCAGGGATGGCTCAGTACCTTCCTGGAAAAGACCGGGCAGACACAGGCGGCCTGGCGTACCGATCCGAAGAAAAGCGGGAAGGCGGGTTCAATGGGCGATATCGGAACCCATGCATTTAACCTGGCGGAATATGTGACCGGTTTGAAAGTAACCAGTCTCTGCTCCAACG
>CAZLRY010000095.1:3188-10459 GCA_964561675.1 uncultured Chitinophaga sp. | reverse complement strand
TTCTAAGTAGAAAAGAGTGAAAGGAGGTCTTAACGTTATTTACAAATCCTGTTAATATCATTTCAGATATATTCAATTGAATTTTACTTTTCCCACATTATTAGAAATGGCAGATTCAGTTAAGTCTTTTCTGCTTTGAGGCACCCCCTTCTCGCTTCTAGCTTCTTGCTTCTAGCTTAAAAAGGGCCCTTCATTTAAGAAGCAGCCCTTTTTAAAAACATAATTTTCTTAGAACACTTACTTGTTCAGTTCCGCAAGCAGTTTCTCATTCAGTTTCACATAATCATCATTTTTCGCGGCGGCGGCTAATTCTTTGGATTTTTCAGCGGCGGCTTTGGCTTCGGCTTTCTTGCCCAGTTTGGCCAGGCAATTGGCACGCTGATGATGGATCCAGAAAGCAGCGGCATTCATTTCAACGGCTTTGTCAAACCAGCTAAGCGCCTGGTTGAGATCTTTGCCATTGTCCATGTAATACATAGCGGCATTGAAATAAGGACGTGTGTCTTTATTCATCAGCTGGTCGATCTGGGTCATCACTTTTTTGTCAACATCGGTACTGATGGGAAGGGATACCGCTGTGTTCTCCCACATGATGTGCAGTTCACAACTGGTGGGTTTTACATTGGCAAACTGAATGGTGAATGATTCAGTCTTCTCCTCCAGTTTCATAGTGTTCACATCCACCCGTACTACATCGCTTTCGGCTTTGTAGGCGGCCGGACTGGTTACATCCAGCTGTTTGGAGATGATCAGTGTCCAGCTGTCCTTATTGGGAATGCTAAGCAGTCCATATTTGCCGGCAGGTACTTTTTTACCGCCAATAGTTACTTCATCGCTGAAAGTAACCAGGGTGGCACTGTTGGCACCGGTACGCCAAACATTTCCGAAAGGAACCAGGTCGCCGAAAATTTTACGGCCTTTCATGACCGGGCGTGAATAAGAAAGTTCAATGCTGCCCAGGCCAAAGTCCTGTTTCACGGTTTGCGTGGGACTGGGAGCGGGGGTCTTTAACTGGGCTTCAGCGTTAATCAGGCATAAAGCAGCCAGTAAGGTTAAAAATACTTTTTTCATAATAAGCTGATTTTTGATAGACGAAGGTAAGGGAAATAAGTACCTCCGGATTGCCTGTGGATTAAAACAGTTGGTTGAACGGAATAGTTACGGTTGTACGATTGTTCCGGGCGTTCTGTTTCCATTTCGGGCCCTCTTTGATAAGGCGGATGGCTTCTTTGTCGCATTTATCGCAAAGCGACTTTTCCACCCGGATATTCACCGGTTCCCCTTTGGCATCCACTTCGAAAGATACTTCGACAGCGGTAGTCGTGGTACTGGGTTTATTCCGGTATTCTTCCGGCATTACCAGGTTATTACTAAGGTAAGTGTCATAGTTTTCCCAGCCATCAGCCGGTACGGGTTCTTCCAGCCGGGTGTTATTATTATCAGAACGGCGGAAGGAATTGGCCCGCTGGTTATTGATCACGAGGGCATTGAGGCTGCGGCTGTCATTCTGGAGAATGACCTGGTTATTGGGTACACTGTATCTCAACTGGCTGGCATTGTTTTCGAAACCAATGGACCTGACCTGTACATGCAGTACGGAGTCGGGGGAGGTAAGGTTGAAGAACCCGCGGGCATCGGTATACGTTCCGACATTGTCATCGGTATTGGTGACTTTGGCAAAGGGAACACCGAAGTTCATGCCATCGGTCACCCGACCCCGGAATATGTTGGTCTTTAAAAAATTATTTTCTTCTGCTTTATTCGTTGGTGCAGGGGCAAACGCCTTGGCTTTTGACTGGTTTGCGGCTACCGGTGCGCCATTACCGGGAGCTTGAATGGTGGTAAAGCCCAACTGACTTTCCTTTTTAGCAGATTCCGCCTTCTTTTTTTCCTGATCGGCGGCTTTCCATTTGGTGGACTTTGCCAGGTCTTTCGTTTCGTCATTGACCACTACCAATTCTTCGCTGGCCAGAGCAGCATCTGAACCCTCCTTGTCAGCAAGTTTCTTTTCTTCTTTTGCTGGTAAACTGTCCTGATTAAAATAAAAGGTGTTTGTCTGTTTTTCTGTATTCACTATACCATTGCTGCTCCCGGTTTGAATTGTTGAATCGGTTACATTTAATACCGGTTTAGCATTGGATTTACCGGAATCCGTAACTACCACTGCCGGGCTATTTTTTTCTTGTTTTGCCTGGGCAATCGGCTGTTCTTTTTCTTTAAACATAAACAGGTAGGCCAGGGTACCCGCACCAGCCAATACTCCAATCATGACGGCAGCCCGCATAAAGGGGAAAGAGGATTTTCCGGCACCACCCAGGGGAATCACGTTGGTTTTTTCCTCCGTGCGTTGGGCCAGTCTGTTCTTCACGTCATTCAGGTCAGCTTGCAGGGTGGTACCAGCCTCTGCATAGCCTTCCATGGCATCAGCCAGAAAAGGATCATCCAGAGCGGCTTTCTCCATGGCATGCATGTCGGCCGGTGAAAGTAAACCCTGCTGATATTTTTCAATATCGCTGGCGGTATAGGTTTTTATGGTATGCCCGTTTGCCATCCGGCAGTATAAAGTTCTTAATTTTTTTTAATCAAAATCCATTTCGTTGTTCCCTGTGGTTTCCATACAGTTTTTCAGGTTCCGTCTTCCGTTCTGGATCAGGCTCCTTACTTTATTCCATTCCAGCCCGGTCTGGCTGGCCACCTCATTGTAGGATTTGCCCTCCAGGTAGAAAAGCCGGATTGAATCCCGCTGCTCGGCTGCCAGGCTCCCCAGGCAGTCTTCCAGTTTCCGGAAGTTTTCTTCCTTCTCCAGTATGCCATTCAGATGCAGGTTTTCCTCCGATTGCATAAGCTCCCCCTTGAATTCCACCGTTTTCATATTCTTTGGGGTGCGGAGGGCCATGAGGCAATGGTTTTTAGCCAGTTGGTGCAGCCAGGCCCGGAAGTTTTCCACTTCATGCTTCTTCAATTTTGATACCAGTTCCTCAAAGATCGCCATCACACTGTCTTTAGCCCGTTCGGGTTCCTTGAAGTATTTGAGGCAAACCCCGTAGACCAGTTCCATATAGCGTTGGTAGAGTTCGCCGAGCACGGCCATATCGCCCCCTTGTTTATAGCGGGTAACGAGCTCTTTATCAGAGAGAGGTTCTTGTGGTATCTGCTTCAGGAAAGCCAAGGCCTTAAAATTAGGGAATAAAATTTTTATGAACGATTTATGCAATGGCTAAAATACCCGCATCTGGGTATGAAAATGCTAAAATATGAAACGACTACTTCTTCTGCTGGCCCCAATATTTGTATTTATGCTGGCTTTTCGCCCGGTTAATAATGTCACAATCACCGGTAAGGTAACAGATGAAAAAGGTAATCCGGTTGTTGGAGCTGTTATTCGTCTGAAAGGAACCCATATTGGCACTACCACTGGAAAAGATGGTGTGTATACCCTGAGTGTTAATGAACTGAAAGGAACACTGATTTTTTCTTCGATCGATATGGAACAAATCGAAGTTGCAATAAACGGTCATGCAGTAATAGATGTGGTGCTTAATAGCATGCAACGTACTATGCAGGAAGTGATTGTAACCAGCACCCATGCAACGAAAAAGAGAATGACTACAAGCACTAGTATCTTCGATGTAGGAAGCAGTAAAGGCATTTCAGTTAATCTGAATAATGCATTGTCTGGTAAGGTGGCTGGTATACAGATCACCAATGGAAACAATAATGGCTATTATTCACCGGCACCTTATGGTTATTTTGATGGGGAAAGCTATGAGAAGATCAACGAGAATAAATTTTTATCTGTAAGTAATGAGCCACTTTCCACTTTCTCCATTGATGTGGATGCGGCTGGTTACAGCAATGTACGCCGCTTTCTTAATAATGGCCAGTTACCACCGGCTAATGCTGTACGAATCGAAGAGATGGTGAACTATTTTAAGTATGAATATCCGCAACCAGCCGGCAAGGATCCGTTTTCCATCAACACCGAAATTTCGGATGCACCTTGGAATAAGGATCATAAACTGGTGATGATCGGGTTGCAGGGTAAGAAAATACCCATGGAAAATCTGCCCGCCTCCAACCTGGTTTTCCTGATTGATGTATCTGGTTCAATGCAGGGACCGGAAAGGCTGGGTCTGGTAAAAGCCTCTATGAAAATGCTGGTGGAGCAATTAAGGGAGCAGGACAAAGTGGCGATCGTGGTGTATGCCGGTGCCGCAGGACTGGTACTGCCTTCCACATCAGGGGAAGAAAAGGAAACCATTCTGGAAGCGATTGAAAAGCTGGAAGCCGGTGGTTCCACTGCTGGTGGTGCCGGTATAAAACTGGCGTATAAAACCGCCCGTAATTACTTTATTAAGGGCGGTAATAACCGGGTGATCCTTTGTACTGATGGGGACTTTAATGTAGGAGCCAGCAGTGACCAGGATATGGAAACCCTGATTGAACAGGAACGAAAAAGCGGGGTGTTCCTGACAGTACTGGGATATGGTATGGGCAACTACCAGGATGCCAAGATGCAGAAGCTGGCCGATAAGGGAAATGGCAATCATGCGTATATCGATGGTATAACGGAAGCAAAGAAAGTGCTGGTGAATGAATTCGGAGGCACGTTATTTACCATTGCCAAGGATGTAAAACTTCAGATCGAATTCAATCCGGCCAAGGTACAGGCGTACCGGCTCATCGGGTATGAGAACCGGATGCTGGCCAAAGAAGATTTTAATAATGATAAAAAAGATGCGGGCGAATTGGGCAGTGGTCATACAGTGACAGCTTTGTACGAAGTGATACCGGTGGGTGTGAAGAGTTCTTTCTTTGGATCAGTTGATCCGTTGAAGTACCAGGCTCCGAAAGAAGAGTCAACGAAGAATGTGGTTACGGATGAAATACTCACTGTGAAATTCCGCTATAAAGCCCCGGATGGAGAGGTCAGCAAGCTGATCGAACATCCGGTACTGGATCAGTCTGTTCCAATCGCAAAAACATCTGAAAACTTCAGGTTCGCAGCTTCAGTCGCCCAGTTTGGTCTCCTCTTGCGCAATTCTGAGTTCAAATCAGCCGCCAGTTTTGATAATGTGCTCAACCTGGCCCGCAAAGCAAAAAATCATGATGAAGAAGGTTACCGTGCGGAGTTTGTCCGCCTGGTGGAGAGTGCCCGTTTGCTGAGTAAGGGGAAAAAGCCAGAGCCGGCTGATGAGGATGAGGAGGAAATACTTCCAGTTGGAAAAAGATAGTCCGTCGTTTTCTGTTTACGGGGGCTGTCTGAGATAGCCCCCATTTTTAATAGATTGCTTATGCGAAAAATAATTACACTTACCGTATTGCTTTTGATAGTGAATGGACTGAATGCGCAATACTCAAAGGATACATTGATTCAGTCTGTTACGCAATCATGTTTTTTGGTGAAACGAAATTTTACAGCCCTTGACCTGATAAACAGGGAGGCTCATAATATTCCTTTGTCGGACCTTAAAAAAAGGAAAACTGTTACTGTTCATAGATCAATCTGCCTTCCATATATTTTAAGTCCTGCACTTCTCCGTATTCGCGATGGACAGGATGACTCAGCTTTACCCGGGGCAACCGTAACCTTTATTTCCTCCGATAGGAGGGATACGCTGATGTATGTGGCAGATTCGGCCGGACAGGTAAATCGGAAAGATCTGAAAAAGGACGTGTCCTATACTATCAGTGTAACGGCCACAGGATACAAGGCATTTACCGGATCCGTATCGGACTTAAAGAATGAAGAGGTCAGGCTGGAACGTGATTTTATTTTGGGTCCTGATGTGATCGTTTCGTCCGGCCATGTCTGCATTTGCCGGCGTCTCTATGTATATCAGGAGCAACAGGTTTCGCACGGATGTGGAATGCAGGTAAAACTGATCATTGAACAGACAACAGAGAAGACAAGCAAACTTTTGGAGAAAAGGGAGTTGTCCGTTTATCCTAACCCGGTGCAACGGGGGCAACTGGTCTCATTGAAACTGCTTCAGGGATATTTCCCGGCCGGTACGGTACGGGTATTGACCCTGGATGGCAAACAATTGTTTTCTATGGCGGTCAACGGGAATCAGCAACAAGGCCTGATCCGGTTGCCGACACAACAGGGCTGGGCTTCGGGGGTGTATATTTTGCAACTGGTTTATGCAAATGGGCGGGTGGGTGCATCTGAAAAAGTAATTATTCAGTAAAACACTCTTTATGTCAAAAGCAATTCAGTTGTCGGTATCGGAGCCCTGTCATGAAAACTGGGACAAAATGAGCCCGGTGAACCAGGGAAGATTTTGTGGTTCCTGTCAGAAGCAGGTAGTGGATTTTTCGGTGATGAGTGACGGGGAGTTGCTGCAGTTTTTTCAAAAACCCTCCACCGGATCAGTGTGTGGACGGTTTATGAATGATCAACTGGACCGGAAACTGGATGTGCCGAAGAAAAAGTTTCCTTGGTTCAGTTATGCCTTGCAAATCCTGTTGCCGGCTT
Source organism: uncultured Chitinophaga sp. (assembly GCA_964561675.1). GTDB lineage: Bacteria > Bacteroidota > Bacteroidia > Chitinophagales > Chitinophagaceae > JJ008. The sequence goes on along the minus strand of CAZLRY010000095.1, from coordinate 3,978 downwards.
TATTCGTAACTAAGGTATCGGCACAACGTACGATGGGTAAACCGGCAGCGCGCCCGGTGCCTGACACGATCCGGATCCCGGTAAAACCGGTGCCGGTGATGATGGGCATTGTGGTAAGGGTGCCGGATAAAAATCCAAAAATTGATTCAGTGATCAAAAATATTTTTATGATCCAGGAAGGATTGATCAAAGGGAAAGTGACTGACACTACCGGTCAGCCGATCCCTTATGCGAGTATCGATCCGGGAAATGGGAAGGCGAAAGCTGCTGATGAAAAAGGAGAGTTCCTGCTGGATGCTGTTTTTATAAAGCAAGGGCAATCAATTCGTATTAGTTCAGTCAATTTTGAGACGAAGGTACTACTTGTCGATAAGGAAAAAGCGCTCAATGAAGGGATACAGATAAAATTGGAGTCCAAAATATTGTTGCCGGAAGTATTGATTGTCAGCTATCCTCATTACAGGAAGGGGAAGGTTACGATGGGGGTAATTAACACAGTATCCCGTAAAACGGAGATCATTCCCCAGCCCGAAGTAAAATCCGGTCTGCATATTTATCCCAATCCGGTCAGCCAGGGACAATCATTGACGATCAGTTTTGATCAACCGGAGGAAGGTTATTATACGGTCAGTTTCACTTCTATCAACGGACAAATCCTAAGTCTGAAGGATATCTGGATCGATGCCGAAGCCAGGGTCTTAACCATTGAGCCGCCCACGATGATAGCGGGCACTTATTTACTCACCTTGGTGAATAAACGTACCGGGAAGAGGGTGAGTGAGAAAGTAGT
>CAZLRY010000095.1:0-3088 GCA_964561675.1 uncultured Chitinophaga sp. | reverse complement strand
TCGTACTTGTTCTTATCTGTATCCCGGATGAAACTGCTCCAGCGTCTTCCGCAGGAATTCCCGGTCCAGGTGTGTATAGATTTCCGTGGTGGTGATACTGGCATGTCCCAGCATTTCCTGTACGGCCCGGAGATCGGCGCCGCCTTCTACCAGGTGGGTGGCAAAGGAGTGGCGGAAAGTGTGGGGTGAGACTGTTTTTTTAATGCCGGCTTTCAGGGCCAGGTCTTTAATGATGTAAAAAATCATGATCCGGGAAAGTTTGCTTCCTTTTTTATTCAGGAACAAAAAGTCTTCCTGACCTTTTACCGGTGTCGTATGCACCCGGACCTGGCTTTTATAGATCGTGATATATTTAATGGCATTTGTCCCGATGGGAATCAGTCTTTCTTTATCACCCTTACCCGTAACACGAATAAAACCCAGGTCAAGGTAAAGGTGCGAAATTTTAAGGCCTACCACTTCACTCACCCGGAGCCCGCAACTGTACATAGTTTCCAGTATTGCCTTATTGCGGGGGCCTTCCGGACGGCTCAGATCGATCTGGTTGATCATATTTTCAATCTCCTGAAAGCTCAGCACATCCGGCAGGGTTCGTTTCAGTTTTGGCGCTTCCAGTAATACGGTGGGGTCATTTTTGCATACAGATTCCAGCAGGCAGTATTTATAGAAGGCCTTGATCCCGGAAATCATCCGTGCCTGTGAGCTGCCCGTCATTCCCAGCTCGCTGATCCATTTAATAAATCCCTGCAGGTCTTTCAGGGTCACCGCCTCCGGATTGATGGCCTGATTTTTTTCCAGCAGGTAGCTGGTGAAATGTTCCAGGTCCCGCAAATAGGCTTCCACCGAATGATCCGAAAGGGATTTTTCGAGCTGGAGATATGCTTTGAAGCCTTTTTTGTAGGGGAGCCACATGGGAGGGGTAAAATGGTTAAGAGGTTTAAGAGGTTTAAAAGGTTTAAAAGGTTTCAGAGGTTAGTGAGCACATTGCCATTGTCACGCATTCTTTTTTCTCTTTTACATCTCATAACCCTCTTAACTGCGTCCGCAGGACTTACAGTTGTTCAAAAATAAAAGGCGACATCCTGCAGCAAATTACTGAGAGTTGTCGCCTCTTAATTCAGGAGCTATATTTTATTTTCCATCTTTCCAGTCAGCAGGTGTTAACTTTTTCTCTTTGGTAATCCATTCTTTGCCGGTGAGGATCTTCGCCCATATCCGGTCATTGGTAACATTTACTGAGTCGATATGGTCATGGATTGCGTCGTAGTCAATATCCAGTTTTTCCCCGAAAGTCATCATAGCGGTTTTGCCGGTGCTCATATCTTCTACATATACGTTACCACGGTCAGTATTGACCATCAGGTTCTCCGCGATAACAAATTTTGGATCTATGCTGTTGATGCCGCTGCTTTTCAGACTGAAATTCTGGTTTTTGTCGTAGGGAAGTTTGATCTGGAATCCACGGCCGGTCTGGCAGTCATTAAACAGTACATAAGCCACTTCGCTGTTTTTAAAATAGCAACGGATAAAATCCTTATTAATATTTACGGTGGCATTCAGGAGATAGGTAATTCCTGTTTTACGGTCAGCACCCATGCCTTTATAGCTCCAGATAATACTGTCAGCACGACAGTCTTTTGCAGTTATAAATACCGTGGGTTGTTTTTCGTGAGTGCCCGTGAATTTGATAGTGTCTTTGAGGCAGACTGTATCGCAAAAGAGTTTGGGGGCGGGGGTTGCTGTGTTATTACAGGAAACAGTAGCAGCCATTACCAGGATGGCCAGGATCGCGAAAAGGGTTTTCATGTCTGTTGATTTGATTCCTGCAAAAATAGTTAATGACCTGCTGTGAATGAAAATTCTTTTACCCCTGCACGATGAACAGACTCAATCATTATCTTCGGGGCCATGAGTAAAATACCCCCTGTCAATCTCCGGTCTTTCAAAGCCAAAGCCCGTCACCGGAAAACAGCCATGCGTCGCTTTCTTTCCAAGCTGGAAAAACAGGCCCCCCGCGGTCTGGATAAACAGATTGCTGTTTTGGAAAAAGAAGTATGGAAAGAAACAGATTGTTTGTCCTGTGCCAACTGCTGTAAGACCATGACGCCTACTTACAATCCCAAAGACCTCAAAAGGATTTCCGCTCATTTCAAGATGAGCATCCCCGAGTTCAAGAAGAAATACCTGAAGCAGGAGCGGGGCGGCGAACGCGACTGGATGAACAAATGGACCCCCTGCCAGTTCCTCAACCTGGATGACAATAAATGTTCGATTTACGAAATCCGCCCGGATGACTGTGCCGGATTCCCGCACCTGAGCAAGAAGTTCAAGGACTATGTACATATACATAAGCAGAATGTGGAGTATTGTCCGGCGACGTACAAGCTTGTCGAGAAAATGATGGAATCAGCTTCTTAGTCCTTTAGCCGAAGATGTGGGCGACTTGATTTCTTAAAAAATCTGGTATAATGTGCCAATATGCCAATGTGCCAATTGAGGAAGACACCGTAGTATTGAAAAAACTTTATATGCACGAAGTTTTTTAATTTTTAAAAGAAGCTTGAACTTTTGGGGATTTAAGAAATTTCACATTTAAAAACGATGAAATTGAAAGAATACAAAAGCTACTATTTCCAGATAATCTTATTAGAAGGCATTGGCTAATTGGCACATTGGCATATTGGCACATTAGTGCTTTGGCACTTTATAAATACACATCTTCCAACAAGAAGTACTCCGTCTCCCCCCACTGTTTTATCGTGATCGCTAATATATCGTACTGTATCCACGGATTACCTGGGTTCTGGCGGAGGTAGGCATTGGCCGCCCATTTGATACTTTTGAATTTCTGTTTATTTACGCTGCTTTCCGGACGGGTGGATTCATTTCCTTTACGGGTTTTTACTTCGATGAAGTGCAGGAATTTCCCTTTGCTGGCAATAATGTCGATTTCATGCGGGTGTTGTACCCAGTTGCGGTGCAGGATTTTATAGCCTTTCCCAGCCAGCCAGGCGGCGGCCAGGTCTTCGCCTTCTTTTCCGAGTTCGTTGTGCGCATAGTGGAAAGTCCTGTCCAATTGAACAGCCCG
>CAZLRY010000094.1:8756-10475 GCA_964561675.1 uncultured Chitinophaga sp. | reverse complement strand
ACCAGCGGGCCGCTTTCCACATAATCCAGTCCGATCTGATAACCCATCTCCCGGTATTCAGCAAATTCATCGGGGTGCACAAATCGTTGTACCGGTAAATGTTTTTTAGTGGGCTGGAGGTACTGACCGATCGTGACCACATCACAACCATTAGCCTGCAGGTCCTTCAGGGTTTGAAAGACTTCTTCCTTTGTTTCACCCAATCCGAGCATAATTCCGCTCTTGGTTCGCATCCCCCCTTCTTTGAGGGTGCGGATCACTTCCATACTTCGCCAGTATTTAGCCTGAATACGAACCTGGCGGGTGAGTCGTTCCACCGTTTCAATATTATGACTTACCACTTCAGGAGCCGCATCAATCACCCGCTGAATATCTTCTTTCTTTCCTTTAAAATCAGGGATCAGGGTTTCAAGGGTGGTTTCCGGATTCAGCCCTTTTACCGCTTTGATGGTGTTATGCCAGATTGTGGATCCGCCATCTGGCAATTCATCCCGGTCCACCGAAGTAATCACTGCATGTTTTACTTTCATCAGGTGAATGGCTTCGGCTACCCGCTGGGGTTCATCCCAGTCTGCCGGTTCGGGTTTACCGGTTGCCACGGCACAAAAACCACAACTGCGGGTGCATATATTTCCAAGAATCATGAATGTGGCGGTACCTGCTCCCCAGCACTCGCCCATATTGGGACAATTACCGCTTTCGCAGATCGTATGCAGTTTATGATGGTCTACCAGGCCACGTACATGTTTGTAACTTTCGCCAATAGGAAGTTTCACTCGCAGCCAGTCAGGCTTACGGATTTTAGTCTCTTTTTCATTCACCACGGGAACAACAGGAAGTTCAATCATGCAGCAAAATTAGGGGCATTATTTGCGTCGTCCAAATAGCATGGCTACATAGGCCTGGAAGAAAAAGCGGCTGTCTTTTTGTCGAACCATAATAGGTATTTTCTGGGAATAGAATTCCCCGCTGATGCCTATTTCAAGCGCCTGAACTGACTCGTTAAAGCGCCCATAATCAAAGCGTAAGGCCGTTTTTGCAAAAAGTCCGGGTTTCACTTTTATCTCGCCCCAGCCCTTTCCGATCCCGGAACTACCGACTATGGACGGGCCTAAGAAAAGAGCACTATCAGCTACCGAATATTTAATATCCTTACTCTTTCCGTCCAGCGGATCAATTACTTCAAGATAATATGGCCGCAACAGACCCAGTGACAGTCCACCATTATATACTGCAGAAACCGCCACGCCGTTTTTATTTCCCTTTTGTCCCAGCATGTGTTGCTGTCCAAAGGCCAGGGTCAGCTGGTAAAAATTATTAATCTTACCGAAAATGAAGGGATTGCCAAAAAAGATAAATCCATTAGAGGTCTGTACTTTATTTTCCTTCTGGTGTTTGATTTCTGTAAAATCGAGGCGGTAAATATTCGTTTTCCGGTTGGTTTTCATCCGGCCCATTTCATAAAAAAAACCATATCCGTTGGTTCGGGCCTGGGCACCAAAAATGCTTTGCTTATGGTAAACCAGGACCCCTTCTTCCGACTGCCTGATCATCGCACTGACTTTTTGACGACGGGCTTCTTTCTTTTCGGATTTTGAATACAGCCGGCTGGTTGAATCCTGAGCAAACACAGTAACCAAGGCAAACATCAGTATAAGGGACAGGCTTAGTTTTTTCACGGACTTTATATTTATTCTATTAGATGAATATTGATAAGAA
>CAZLRY010000094.1:0-8656 GCA_964561675.1 uncultured Chitinophaga sp. | reverse complement strand
ATCTCTTAGCTATAACGTAAATTTAGGGCAAAATATTGACATGACTTCTTCCGTAGTATATACCGGCGATCTCCGCACCACCTGTACCCATTTGCAAAGCCAGTCTGCCATAGAAACCGATGCCCCCGTGGATAACAACGGGAAGGGCGAACGGTTCTCCCCCACCGACCTGATGGCCACCAGCCTGGCTACCTGTATGGTAACCGTTATGGGTATCAAAGCCAGGACCATGGGATTCGACCTGAATGATGTCAGAATCGACGTCCTTAAAATCATGAAAGCCGATCCCCGCCGTGTGGGTGGCATTAATTTAACATTTCATATACCCGATTCACTGAAAGAAACAGACGAAAAAACAAAACAGATCCTCAAAAATACCGGCGAAACCTGCCCGGTGATCAAGAGTATCCATCCGGATATTGAGGTGAATATTGACTGGGGAAGCTGGAGCTAGTTAGTAGTCGGGAGTCGGGAGTTAGGAGTCTTCAATATTCAGAAGACCTTGAGAATATTGGATAAACCTGAATAACTATTACATGTTAATTTTAGAAACATTTTATTAGAAGGTGTATTGACTCCCGACTCCTAACTCCCGCCTCCCGACTCCTGACTCCCGACTCCCGACTCCTGACTCCTAAGCAGACCCGCCCCCACTGCGCACTCAAGGCATCTTTTCTTATCACAATAAGACTGCTTCAGTTCGATCAGGGCCTGGCTGTCGAAAGCGTTTTTATTGCCGACTCCCAATTTCTGGAAGCTCCTGGTGATCGTATTGGATTCTGCGGCGGTCTGTTCCAACCATTGGATGGCCCGGTCTTTATATTCCTGTTCATGATGGTAACTGCCATAGGCAAATAAAAGCGGGGCAATCGTATTGATGATGATATTATCGAGCATCACCGTTCCCAGCTTTTTCGGTTTGTAGGTGGACGTTTCGTCGAAACTATAATGATAATGCCAGTAGTCATTCGCCGTAATATCAAAAAACCGTTTTAATTCCTCCAGGGAACGGGTCTCTTTGATTTTGGCAAAGAGTGATTCGGATTGAAAGAGTAATACTGCCAGCTGGGCCAGGCGTACGGTGGGAAAATTTCCCGGACGCATCCGCAGAAAATGAATGGGAACCGTGATGGGCCGGAGCTTATATTTGTTTTGCTGAAACCGGTATTCCCGCTGAAGCAGGTTGTAATATTTATCTGCCGGCTTTTCATCCACGAGCAGACCTGCCTGCCCCATCAACAGGGCTTCCAGCAGGATCAGCTGATGTTTTTGTTTGGCCAGTAAAGGTACAGGTAGTGAACGGGCCATATTTTCAAAAGCCTCTGTATTGACTTTTATGCCAAAGCTCCGGGCCATCATCCACCAGGTGGCTTCTTCCCAGTGGTTTCCATTCTGCTCCAGGAATTGATACAGCAGCGCGGATTTTCGTTCCAGCCTTTCTGCCAGTAACCGGTCTTTCCAGCTGGTCCAGCTGAGTTCGCTGATCCCTGTAATGTTTTTTTCACAGGGAATAAATCCTGGATTCTCCATCAGCAGGGTATACCGGTTCAGTAATACTCCGGGTACCCGGCCTTTCAATTCAAGCACGGGTACCGGGTAGTTCCATCCATCATCCTCCCAGACCACATGCAGGATCACATTGTCGTAATTACGGTCGTGCTGGTGTTTATGTTTGTCCCAGTCCGTAGAACGTATATGCAGTTCAACACTGCCCACCCAGGTAGTTCCTCCTATTTTTATTTTAGCATTGGAGAAATCAGGCCCCTGGTTGGTATTATACTGCCCCTGATATAAAATCTGCACCGGCTCACCGGAAGTTGTTAAAAGTTCGCTGGCAGCAAAATGCTGAAACTGCCAGATGTACTGGAGTAATCGTTCATTCATGCGATAAGGTTTAGGGAGGGAAGCTAAGGGGAATTGGGGGATATTTTTAGTGCCGTCGCGGGGAAAAGCAAGAAAATAAAAAATAAGAAATGAGGAATAAGGAATGAAAAAATTAGGGGCTTTTAGGAATGATTGTTTTATTTAGTTGAGCAAGAGCATCGTAGTGATATAAATTATGAATTTTCACTTTAGCAGAAAAATCCTTGGAGACGAATAAATTTCGTTTGCCGGATAACCCTAAATTAGGCGCAAACTTTATCCATGGAAGATCGGGTAAAAAAATATGATCTTGAAGACAGGCTGGTTGATTTTGCTTGTAAATGTCTGGAGGTTTGTGATTTGCTTCCCCCTACTAGAGCAGGACAGAATCTGGAATATCAGCTATCAAAAAGCAGCACAGCCGCGGCGCTGAATTAAGGGGAGGCACAGGCTGCTGAATCTGCAGCAGACTTTATTCATAAAATGAAAGTGGTACTGAAAGAGATCAGGAAAAGTCGAGTTAACCTGAAAATCATTTGCCGCAAACCCATCGTGGTAAACGACAAAACCGATCTCTGCCTGAAAGAAGCCAATGAATTAATGGCCATATTTATGAAAAGCATCGAAACCGCCAAAAAAAATCTTCCCCTTTCAAAAACCAAATAAACTATTAAAAGAAAATCCCACCAGAATTTCTAAGGGGCCCACTTTCTCATTCCTTATTTCTCATTCCTTATTCCTTATTTCTTATTTCTTATTTCTTATTCCTTATTCCTTATTCCTCATTTCTCAATCCCTAACCTCTCCAACGCCTTAACCACCCTACTCACCGGCAACCCCATCACATTATAAAAATCACCATTGATGGATTTAATCCCGACCACACCGATCCATTCCTGGATGGCGTAGGCGCCGGCTTTATCGTAAGGCTTGTACTTATCGACATAGAATTCGATCTGATCAATAGTTAACGCATGAAATTCCACTTCGGTCACATCGGCAAAAGCAACTTCCTGTTCGCCCTTCCGGATCACCACGCCGGTAATCACCCGGTGTTTTTCACCGGAGAGGGCCAGCAGAATACTGATCGCTTCTTCCCGATGAACCGGTTTACCAATGATATTCTCACCGAGCACCACAATGGTATCCGCTGCCAGTACGATCACCGGATCCGGCAGGGAGGATTGCACTGCGATGGATTTATTACGGGCAATATACAGGGCGACTTCTTCCGCCGTGAGTCCGGGTGGAAAATGTTCATCGGTTTCCTTGACCACGACTTCAAATGATACTTCGGCCCATTCCAATAATTGTTTGCGACGGGGAGATTGAGAAGCGAGAATGATTTTAGTTTTCATATATAGAAATAGAAAAAGATCATGGATAGTATACCGGTAAACATAACCGCTTTGATCCAGCCACTCAGGTGATGAAAGTCGGACTGGCGGGTGGCACTGAATAACCGGTAGAAAATATAAATCATCGGTGCAATGATCAGTACAAAACTGTAAGTAACGGGCATCCACCAGCGGAATTGCAATACATAGAACTGAACAATCACCAGGATGGCGATCAGCACCACCAGCCATACCGCCACATACACTTTTGAGGTATTCACTCCCCATACGATTGGCATGGTACGGCAACCATACTTTGCATCCCCATCCATATCTTCCATATCCTTGATCGCTTCCCGGATCAGGGAACTGATAAAGGCAAAACCGGCATAGAGATTTCCGATCCGGATAATCTTCCGGTGAGCTTCCAGTACAAGGCTGTCCGCTGCGGTATTATATAAATAAAAAGCTTCTGAAGAAGTTATAATAAGGACGACCCAGGCGGTCAGCAGGGAAATCAGGATATTACCGGATAATAACTTTCGTTTTAGTGCTAACGAATAGCCAAACAATAACCCGATACAAAGAAAATTCGTGATCACGATATACCAGTGACTGGTCTTCCAGGAAAGATATAAACTGATAAGCAACCCGATTCCACTGAAAATAAAATGGAGCAACATCGCCCAGCGCCGGGAGATCACCTGGTCCACTACATTCCTCCGGGGTTTGTTGACCTCATCAATATTGATATCAAAATAATCGTTGATAATATATCCGGCCGCAGCGATAAGGACAGAAGCGGCTACAAGGAGGTAGAGGTGAATTTCGTTTAGTTCCGGTGTATGTCCTACCTGTTTCAGGACCGGCACTACCACCGCATAATAAAAGAGTAACTGGGTCAGGGCAATAAAAAAGAGGTTCGGCAGTCGGATCAGTTTTATTAAAGCGGCTGTGAATCTCATTCATTAAATTTCAGGTAAGATACATTAGAAAAGGCAGTTGTAAAAGCGTAAAACCTCATCGGGAAGCCACATCCACTCTGTATTCCCATTGACCGTTCATCCGCAACACTTTTTCAATCACTTCCCGTACACAGGCTTCACCGCCTTTCAGGGGAGAAATGTAGATTGCTGCTTTTTTCACTTCATCTGCAGCATCCGCCGGACAAGCAGGTAAGCCAACCACTCCTAATGCCGGCAGGTCAGGCAGGTCGTCGCCCATATAAAGAACCGATTCCTTTTTCAGGTTTTCCGCTTTCATCCATTCCAGCAGCATTGTACCCTTATCGAGTACCGACATATGTACATCGGAGACTCCCAGTTTGTTAAGGCGATCCAGTACTTCAGGGGAGTTCCCGCCGGAGATTATTTTTACCCGGTACCCGTTCTTCAACGCCATCTGCAGCGCAAATCCGTCCTTGATATGCATTCTTCTGGCCTGCACTCCATTGGGCAATACCAGCACAGTACCGTCGGTGAGTACACCGTCGATGTCGAAAACGAAGGTGGTGATTTTCTTGAAGGCGGTGAGGATGTTCATTGACGTATGTTGATAAGTTGAAAAAGTTGACAAGTTAAAAAGTTGATAGGTTGATAAGGAAGTGCATGCCGTAAAATTCAACAAATAATTCTCAGGAGGTCCTTGTCAACTTGTTAACTTTTCAACCTGTAAACTATTTTTGATTATCCCTCCACTCATACACCCACGCACTCTGGATCATTTCCAAGTGTCCTTCGGTACTGCCTTCACGGGTGCCTTCAAAACGGGGAATTTCAAGCACCCATTCCAGCAGGTCGGTAAAGCGGATACGGTAGATCTTACTCTCGGTAAAATCATCTCCGAAACGCTCATACAGTTTCAGTGCGATATCTTCGTGATCGCTCCAGTTAATTGGTGGCTCAAAATGGGTAGACATTGGTTATTTAGTTTATTCTGGTATCAAATGTTGTAATAATACTTCAATTACAGTCGGTAGTCGGGAGTCGGGAGCCAGCCTGCCGGTAGGCAGGTAAACAGCCCCTCATAACACCTTTTACTATAAACGACTTCATATATTTCAAATGAAATTATTCCATTTTATCTTTCGAAGCGAAATGCTGTTGTCATCCTGCCTGTCCCGCCTCATGCGGGGAATAGTCCCGCAAAACAATATTTGCAGGGCTTTTGAAAATCATTCGCGGGACGTATCGAAGGATGCGAAGACTTTATTCACCCAGGAACTGCGTCTGATCGGGCAAAGTGACTTCGATTTCGCCGCTGCCGTCGAGTAACAGTGATTGACAACCCAATCTTGAATTCAGCCGGGGATTCATGGCCCGGTCAATAAAATCTTCTTCCCGGTCAGATAGTTCGTCAATATATTCCATGCCTTTCTCCACATAAAGATGACAGGTGGTACAGGCACATACCCCGCCACAATTGTGGTGAAGCTCAATATCGTTTTTCAGGGCGATCTCGAGAATGGACTGACCTGCCTCTATATTGGAAAGTACAACCGGTTCCAGGTCCTTTTGCTCAAAATTGAATTTAATCGTGTACATGGTGTTGTTTTCGTTTCGGGGGGCAAATTTACCTCAAAAACACCGAAACGGTTTACTTGTTCGGGAAAACAATCAGTTTGTGCCCCGGATACTCCGGGTCATCTGCTCATATATTTCTTTCAAACCAGACTCATTCTTCAATAAGTCCAAGTGTTTTTGGATGGTTTCCTCATCCTGACGGATGGCGGGACCTGTTTGGGCCTCCCCGGGACTCATACTTCGAAGTCGGAGGGCTGTTTCTTCGATAAGTGGCTGGAGTTGCTTGAAATCAAGGCCCTCTTTCCGGCAATAATCCGAGGCGAGTTTATACAAGTGATTGGTAAAATTGCTGACCAGCACAGCCGCCACATGTAGTTTGGTCCGGCTTTCCGTATCGGCTTCCGCTACTTTCTCCGGGGATATCGACTGAGCCAGAGCTTTGAGTCTGGTCCGGGTGAGCTCATCACTTCCGTCTACAAAAATGGGAATATCCGGCAAACCCGGCATTTCTGTACGCAGACTTTGCAAAGGATAAAACACGCCAAAATGTTCCGTTACATTTTGCAATACTTCTTTGGGAACCGAGGCCGCCGTATGTGCCACCACTTTTCCCGGCAGCCGCAGATCATCCACCATTTCAGCAATCGCCGAATCACTCACCGCAACGATATATACATCGGCCTGACGGTTAATCGTGCTTTTATAATTGGATGATTCTGTATCCCACTCATAAGCCAGTTCAGAAGCGGCTTTCGCATTACGACTGATGACTTGCAAGATAGAATGTCCAGCCGCTTTGAATTTTCTCCCCAATACGGCCGCTACGTTGCCGGATCCGATGATGACGATATCCATGATGATGAAATTTATGTAAAGTTAGGTATTGTTGATAGGATGACAGGTTGAAAAGGTTGATAAGGTTAACAAGTTGAAAGGTTGATAAGGATGGAGATACCGTAAAATTCACGAAATTATTCTAAGGAGGTCCTTGTTAACTTTTCAACTTGTTAACTTATCAACTTCTGTACTTATCAACTTGTTAACTAATTTCACCAAATGAAACTCGTCCAGCGCATTGCCCTACGCTATTTCAGAACTAAATTCAGCCTGCTGGCGGCTATCTCCAAAAAGAAGGCAGCCGAAAAGGCGTTTGAATTATTCTGCACCCCGCAAAGCCGGAATAAGAAGGCATTGCCGAAAATATTTGAACAGGCCGATCCGCTTTCCTTCAGACTGGATGGAGTGATGGTCAAAGGCTGGCGGTGGATACCGGAGAATGGCGAATTACCGGCCACTGGTAAAAAAGCCATGATCTGCCATGGTTTCGAATCTTCCGTCATCAATTTTGACCGGTATATAAAACCGTTGCTGAAAAAAGGATACGAAGTGCTGGCTTTTGATGCGCCGGCACATGGACGAAGCGGCGGCAAACAGATCAATGCACCGCTCTATAAAAAAATGATCCTGGAAGTGAATAAGCGATACGGACCGGTACATTCCTTTATGGCGCATTCCTTTGGCGGACTCGGACTCAGCCTGGCCATGGAAGAAATCAGTCATACCCCCACCCATAAATTGGTATTGATCGCGCCAGCCACCGAAACAAAAACAGCCATAGATACTTTTTTCCGTTTTCTTCAACTGGATACCGGCATCCGGACAGAATTTGAACGGCTCATCATTCAGAAAAGCGGTTTAAGCAGTGATTGGTTCTCTATCCACCGGGCTATGAAAAATATCAGCGCTTCCGTTCTATGGGTACATGATGAAGACGATGATACCACGCCCCTTTCCGATGCCCTCAAAGTAAAAGAAGATGGCTATGAAAACGTTGAATTTATGATTACAAAAGGACTCGGTCACCGCCGCATCTACCGGGAGAATAAAGTCACCAAAGCGATCATCGATTTCATGTAAGCCTTCATCCCACTCTCCACTCACCATTCACCATTTTCCCGTAATTTTCAATGCTCAATATTCAATGCTCAATTTTCAATGAACAATTACAGCTACCTCGCCCTAGGCGATTCATATACAATCGGAGAACAGCTGCCATTTGCTGATAATTATCCGAACCAGACTGTGCAGTTGCTCCGCAAAGACGGATATGCTTTTATGGCCCCGGAAATTGTGGCCCGGACCGGCTGGACAACGGATGAATTACAAACAGGCATCAATACCCATATTTTCCAGCCTGTTTACGATTTTGTAACCCTCCTGATCGGTGTTAATAATCAGTACCGGGGTCGCTCGCCGGAAGAATATGAAGGGCAGTTTACCAGACTACTGGATCAGGCCCTGCGTTTTGCGGGAAACCGGAAAGACCGGGTGGCCGTTTTATCAATCCCTGATTGGGGAATTACCCCCTTTGCGGCCAATCAGGATGGCTTGAAAATCGGGCAGGAAATCGACAGGTTTAATGAAATAAACCAGCGGGTATCGGCCAATACAGGCATACATTATATATATATTACAGCCTGGACCCGCGAAGCCGCAAATAACCCTGCATTACTGGCATCAGACGGTCTGCATCCTTCCGGAATTGAGTATAACCGTTGGGCCCGGGAAGTATATACTTTTTTTAAGTCCACAATCGACTGATTATCAGCAACTAAATACCTTAGTTGGGTTCATATAATCCGGCTTAAACGGCGACGGTGAAAAATCTTTCGGGAAAAATTTATTATCCTTGTCCTAACTTGCGGCCGCTGAAAGGCGGTTTTTACGTATCTGACAGCCAGAAAAAAAGAGCGAAAGACCGATAAAATACAGTATCCCTTATGGCGAAAAATTTACTGATTGTAGAGAGCCCTGCGAAAGCTAAAACGATTGAAAAGATCCTTGGAAAAGACTTCCAGGTTAAGAGTTGTTTCGGCCATATCCGTGACCTTGAAAAGGCCCGTTTGGGTATTAATCTGGAGTCAAATTTTGAAC
>CAZLRY010000093.1:5616-10480 GCA_964561675.1 uncultured Chitinophaga sp. | reverse complement strand
CCCATAGTACTTCAGTTTCCGGCGAAAGAACAGGTAAAATACCAGGGCAATCAGCGGCAGCAGCAGGAAGATCAGGGTCTTGCCAAAGGTTTTTACATTGGCGGTGAAGGAAGCCCGGGTCAGCTTACGGGCTTCTTCAAGAGCAATCATGCTTATTTGATTGGCGGGCAGGAGTATACTGTCTTTACGCCAGGGGCCATAAACGGCCACGTTGCCATTGCTGTCTTTCCGTTGGTTGTAGTTTTCCATAAGCGCTGTATAAGCGTCCCGTTGCTTATGGGTATAGGCACTGTCAATGGCACTGACCATTTTTGTATCGGCTTTCTCTGTCCAGCGGAACGCCGGGTAATCTGACAGATAATAATAATGATGATCGCCGGGATTCGGGATATAATCAGTCACGCCTACCTTACTGACCACCAGGTAAAAGATCAGGTTGACCACCAGGTAGAGTTGTACTGCATTGGCATACGGAATGCGTACGCCCCGTAGGTTTTCTTTGGTTACAAACCCGGGCTTTATAAAATTGAGCCAGATTGTTTTCAGGACTTTGTTTTCAAAATGGTAGAAAAAGTCAATCACTTCATGGAAAAAGTGCCCGGCACTGAGATGGTGTTCATGAAAAACTTTTTCGCCGCATTGGTTGCAGACTTTTCCTTCAAATTGATGTCCGCAGTTTTTACAGGTATGGGTACCTCCCTTTTGTTTTATTGACATAATGGTCCGGTCTCGGCGATTGGTTAAATGTTCGCGGTGAAAATATCAAATTGTACAACGACAACTGCATTCAGTGGTTTTTTTTTGAACAGAAATCTTAGTGAGAAATAATTCAACCAAAAATCGCTTTCCCTGTTATTATTAATATGGCAAAAGCTTCTACCGAACTGATACAGGCATTCCGGGAAACCGCCCGCCGCTTGCGGGATGGATCCGCCTATTCATGGGGTCATCACGGGGCCTGCAATTGTGGTAACCTGCTGCAGGTGCTCACCCCGCTCAATGAAATGGAAATTCTGACTTATGCGCATACGGGTACGGGTGAATGGACTGAATTGGCGGTGGAATATTGTCCCAGCAGCGGGGCACCCGTAGATCTGTTGATTTCAAAACTCGAACAGGCCGGATTGACGCCTACCGATATTCATCATATTGAGTATTTATCGGACCGGGCAGTCCTGGAACAATTACCCGGTGGATTCCGCTGGCTGAAACGGAATGTCAGGGAAGACGTTATCCTTTATTTTGAAGCCTATGCCTGCTTGCTGGAAATGCAATTGCAGATGGCCCACTATACCGAGCAACTGATTCAAGAAGCTCTGATCGGGGAAAAACAGGATAGGAAAGTGGAAACAGTGAGTTAGGCAGCGTGTACCAGACCAGTTTTTTCTGACAACCGGTGAAGAACTCACCGGTTTTTTGCGTCCGGACCTCTAAGGACTTTTCTTAACCAGCCGGATCATAGCACTGCTGCCTTCTGTACTGGCCAGGTAGGCATCCTGTTTAACACCGTTTACAATGGCCACCATATATGACGTATTCGGTGGAATAGATCCCATGTTTTCTGCTACCATTACCAGCTCATTATCTTGCGCTAAGTCACTGACTGCCAGTTTTATAGTCCAAGCACCAGCCGCCAGCCTGATATGCTGATACAGGAGTTTATTATTCAGGAAAAGGGAAATGGAGTCGCCGTCTATTTCCGCGTTATCATAAAAACGGAGTTCGACAGAGTCACCGGCTACCGGTATTTCTTTAATAAATACTTTTTGGCGGCTGCTGAATTTTTCTTCAATAGTGGGTAATACAACAGGTATGGGTTCAGGTTTGGACTGAACAATAACCGGCTTTGGATCTGGTTTGGGCCCGGGCACCGATGAAGTTTTCCGGACCGGATCTTCGTTGATCACAACAGGAGCAGATACAAGCGGAGGTGCTTGTCTGACAGGAGCCGTAACCACCGGCGGTGGTGAAACAACGGGCTGTGAAGCAAGGGCGGCAATACTATCAATCAGGTACGGATCATTTCCCCCTACCATATAATTATCGATGATATAATCCCACTCATCGGCAAAATCAGTGTTTCCGGCTTTATCAAGATCTACCTGCCCTTTCGGATCATTTTCATCATCCCTGCGGGTGGCTTTCCCATCCAGCATCATTTTACTTCCTCCAGGACAATTAAAATCAGCCCGCGCCAGGAGGGGCATTTTACCCGGACTGCTTACCGAAAACCGACCCGCTTTTTCTTCCAGCAATTGATCATCCCACCAAATGGCCTCGTTGGTTCCCGGATCGAAATAACCTTTAATGCTATAACGACGGTAATGACTGGCGGATTCGTAGTAATACGAAGTGCCCGTCAGGCTATCGCCCTTCTGAATGATTTTCACTTCGACTTTCTGGCGGTTGATCCGGCCCTTCCAGACACCCGTGATCATCTGGCTGTGGCCAACTAGTGAAATACTGAGTAAAAGGAAGCTGAGGAGGGGTCGTATGATTATTTTTTTCAATTTGGAAGTTTAATGCTGTTTTTCCGGGCATCACTCAAACGACTGACTGATAACAAATATTTTGCCTGAAATTCAATGGGATTAGTTTTGGCTGGAATTTGGTTTATTTACTATATTAGTCCCGTATTTTGTGCCAAAACCAGCTTATAAAGGAAGTACTTACGCTCCTTTCACAAAGTTATTCTACGCTTTGTGCGTATTGGTCAAAATGCCGGATAGCCTATCAAAACCACCAGTTCTACAGAACACACTTTAAACCAAACTTCTGCAAGTATGAAAAAAATTGTACCTCAGTGTCAATTGAAGGGCCGCCCGTTTTCCATTGGCTGGTCCATCAACGAGGGCGTGAAAAGGGTTTTCCTTTTGGCTGTTCTCTTCAGTCTTTTTCAGATTTCTTATGGACAATCAGGCTATGAAAAGCCAAAGGTTGTGGTAGGTGAGTTAATCAAGGTGATTCCTTCTCTGAGGAATTTCTCCGCTGATGCCGATACCTCCATGATTACCCGGACCACTGAGGGTATGGTTGCCAAAAAAACCTGGACCAATCCGGCTTTTGACTTTGGCACCAATGCCAAAGGAGATCCCGTAGTCCAGCTTAATACAAAGAAACTGGGTAGTACCGCCACTACCAGTCCAAACGCCGGTACTGAGATCACTCAGAACTTTGACGGAATGGGCTATACCAGTGTGGCTCCCGCTGACCCCACCATGTGTGCAGGTCCCAACCATGTTATTCAAATGATTAACGGAGGTTCCGGTGCTTACTTTAAAGTCTGGGACCGCAGTGGTGTTCAGGTGGTAGGACAAACCTATATGGACCTGTTAACCGGCGCAGCTTATAGCGGTGCCGGCGACCCCGTAGCTTTATATGATCAGTTCAGCGGCCGGTATATGCTGACTGAATTTGGTTTCACCGGCGGTGTAACCAGCTATATCAATACTCTGATTGTTGCTGTATCGCAAACCAGTGATCCTGCGGGTGGCTGGTATATTTATCGTTTCCAGGACAACAGCTTCTTTGTGGATTATCCACACTGGGGTGTTTGGCCGGATGCGATCTATGCCACATCCAACGACTTTAATACTACCGGTACTGCCTATCTCGGTTCCTCTATTTATGCATTAAATAAGGCCAAGATGCTGACCGGTGATGTAACAGCAGAACTGGTACGTGTACGCCTGACCAGTACGGATAATAAATTTATTTCCACCGCACCTGTTAGTATCAGCGGACCCACGCCTCCCACGGCTGGTTCACCGGGTATGTTTGTGTATTATAATGATGACAACTACACGGCCTCTGGTACAGATGTGGATAGTCTGGGTATCATTACCATGCAACCCAACTTCACAACGCCATCCAGTACGGTTATCACTTTTTCACAGCAAATGACAACCGCCCCTTTTAAATCCAGGGTCTGCGCCAGCAGAAACTGTATCGCTTCAGGGGGGGCCGGCTATGACGCCTTAAGTGACCGGATCATGAACCGGGTACAATACCGGAATTTCGGCACACATGAAGCATTGGTATTAAATCATACGGTAGATGCAAACTTCCCTGGCACCGCTAAAGCCGGCTTACGCTGGTATGAACTCAGAAGAAGCGGCGGAGCCTGGAGCATTTTCCAGCAGTCTACTTACGCACCGGATGCTGATCACCGCTGGATGGGTTCTGTAAATATTAACAGTAAAGGACAAATTGCCCTTGCCTATAATCATAGTGGTACCGGTAAGTATGCCTCAATTTATTTCTCCGGAAGAAATGAAGCCGATCCCCCCGGCACACTGGCTGTCAATGATGTTTTATTACATCAGGGAACAGCTTATGGTACATTTGGTAACCGCTGGGGTGACTATAATGATCTGGCGAATGATGTGGTGAATGACTCCCTGTTCTGGTTTACCGCCATGTACGGAAGTGGCGCCAGCAGTTGGTCCACCAGGGTATCTTCCTTCAAAATCGGTCTCTGTACCCCAAGTGTTAGTTTAGCACTGACTCAGGCAGGTACGGTATCAGTGCCTGAAGGAACTGATATTGTTTATACAAATACGGTTAGTGCCGTTTGTGATCCGATCAACGGTTATACTTTAACTGATACGCTGCCCACTTCAGTAACCTGGGTGAGTGGAGGTTCCTATAACCCGGCCAACCGGGTAGTTACTTTTAATCCGGTGAATGTGGCAGCTGATGCAAGTGCTACCTATACCTATACGGTTAATGTGAATACAGGTTCTTATTTCGCACCTGTTCAACATATCAACGATGCAGGCACTGCACTGGCTCCTAACTGGACAGCCGCGTCCACTACTGCAAATGTCTGGGCTGTTTCCACTGCTTCTTTCCGCAGTGCTCC
>CAZLRY010000093.1:2148-5516 GCA_964561675.1 uncultured Chitinophaga sp. | reverse complement strand
ATGGAGTACAGCATTGATAACGGGGCTACCTGGCAGACTTCCAATACATTTAACGGACTTGCTGCCGGTAACTATAATGTTATCGTTCGTTTTCAGGCAGCTACTCATTGCCTGACCCCATACGCTTCTAACCCGATCGTGATAAATGCACTGAGCGGAACACCTGTTGTAACCGCACCAACGGTTACTCAACCGCTTTGTCCGATCCTCACCGGTACCATTGTGGTGAATGCCACCGGTACAGGTACGCTTGAATACAGTGTGGACGGTGGTACCAACTGGCAGTTATCCAATACGTTCAATACACTGCCTTCTGGGTCATATAATATTGTTGTAAGAGAACAAAGCACCCCTGGCTGTCTGACCGTTTATAGCGGCAACCCGGTTGTGATCAATACGGTTATTCCTCCGCAGGTGGTTACACAACCGGCAAACAGTATCATTTGCCAGAATGGTAACACCACATTTACTTTCACGGATAATGCACCGGTACCTGCCCCGACTTACCAATGGCAGATCAGTACCAATGGTGGTGCTACCTGGACCAACCTGAGCAATGTGCCTCCGTTCTCCGGTGTAACCACTACCACACTTACACTCACCAGTACAGGTATTATTTATAATGGCAACCTGTTCCGTGGTAGTGTGACCAATGTGTGTGGTACTACTTTCACCAATATTGCTACGCTTACAGTGAACCCGATTCCTGTGGTGAACTCAGGTCCCAGCGGCTTCTGCGCCCCAGTTACCCTGACCGCTAACGGAAATGCCAATACATGGTCCTGGTCACCAGCTACCGGTCTGAATACCACAACAGGTACTACCGTAGTAGCCAGCCCGACTGTTTCAACCGTGTATACTGTTACTGGTACGATTACCGCCACAGGTTGTACGAATACCGCTTCAGTCAGCGTATTAGGTACACCGGTAACACCAGTGATCACGCCGGCCGCTCCGGTTATTTGTGCAGGAACTATTCAGCCGCTGACCGTTGCACCGACCACTTTTGGCGGAGCCTATACAGGCGCACCGATGGTTGTTACCACTACGGCTGGTCCTGCCTCTGTTTATCCGGCCAATATCAGTATTACCGGACTTCCAACTTCAGGTGTAAGAGTTAAGTCTATTACACTGAATGGAATGACACATACATGGCCTTCTGATCTGGATGTGCTGATTCAATCACCAACCGGTACAAATGTGGTGATCATGTCAGATGCAGGGGGAAGTACAGATATCAATAACATTAACCTGACCTTTGATGACGCAGCTCCATCATTGTTGCCTGCCACGCTGGTATCAGGAACTTACAGACCAACCAATCCGGCCGGTTCTGATAACTTCCCTGCTCCCGGACCTGGTTCTCTGACGCAAACCAATGCGCCATTGTCCAATTTCGCTGGTAATTTCAATGGTGACTGGAAACTGTTCCTGGTAGATGATGCAGGTGGTGATGCAGGTAGTGTTACCAGTTGGTCAATTGAATTTGAAGTACCGACAGCTGTTTGGACGCCCATTACCGGATTGTTCTCCAATGCAGCCGCCACGGTGCCTTATGTTGCCGGAACTGCAGCCTCTACCGTTTACTTCCTGCAGTCACCGACTACACAAACACAGTATACTTATACAGTCACTAATACACTGGGTACCTGTAGCTCAGGTTCTGCTTCTGTAACGGTTACGGTGAACCCGCTTCCGACAGTGGCTGTAAGTCCGACCGGTCAGTGCGGTCCTGTGGTATTGAACGCCACCGGCACATCCACCGCTTATACATGGAGTCCGGCCACTGGTCTGAGCAGCACCACCGGTGCTTCAGTAACAGCTAATCCGGTATTGAATACCACATATACGGTTACCGGCACTATAACTGCAACAGGTTGTATCGCTTCGGCAACAACGGTGGTAAATGCTACTCCGCCTACGCCAGTGGTTACCCCAACTGCAGTTAATATCTGTCTGGGTAGCACAACCACTATTACTGTGGCTCCCTACACAGCAACAACGGCTACAGCAGGTCCGCTTTCCATTCCGGCAGGTGCACCTGTAAGTACTTCTGGTGTGGCAAGCCCATATCCATCTGCCATTAATGTAGGCGGCCTGCCCACTTCCGGAGTAAGAGTGAAATCAGTTAATATCAACGGCATCTCCCATACATTCCCGGGTGATATCGATATGTTACTTCAGGCGCCAAACGGTTCTAATGTGATCCTTATGTCTGACAGAGGTGGCGGTGGTGACCTGGTTAATGCAAATTTTGTATTTGATGATGCGGCACTTTCCCTGTTACCAACAGCCAATATTACCAGTGGAACCTATCGTCCGACCAACGTGGCCGGACCGGATAACTTCCCGGCTCCAGGTCCAGGTTCAGTTAACCAATTGAATCCGAGTCTGGCTAATTTCACCGGTAACTTCAATGGTGATTGGAAACTGTTTGTCAACGATCAGGTAGGTGGCGATGTCGGAGCTATTACCAGCTGGAGTATCACATTCGAAGTGAATGGTGCAGTATGGACACCGGTAACCGGTCTCTTCACCGATGCAAATGCCTTGGTGCCGTATGTAGCCGGAACAATGGCCAGCACTGTATATGCCAAACCAACAACGACAACGGCATATAACGCAGTACGTTCAACAGCCACCTGTACTTCAGGTACAGGTACTTCAACGGTAACTGTATTCCAGCCGGCCTCCATCACTACTCAACCGGCTAATCAAACCGTATGTGCGGGTGCCAATGCCACATTCAGTGTAACAGCGGCCGGATCCAGCCTGGCTTATCAATGGCAGCTGAGTACAGATAATGGTACCACCTGGACGAATATTTCAGGTGCCAATGCGACTATTTATACTGTGGCCAATACCACAACCACACTCTCTGGCAGAAGATACAGAGTGATTATCACCAATACTTGTAATACGGTAACTTCAAATGCAGCTACCCTGACAGTGAATGCGCTTACGCCGGTGACCGCCACCGACCTCTGGAACCGCAGAATCTGTATCAGTGACACCCTTGTACCGCTGGTGGGTACACCTGTAGGTGGTAACTGGAGTGGTATCGGTGTATCCGGTTTCAACTTTATTCCGGGTGCAACAGCTGTTGGTACATACACACTGACCTATTCTTACACGAATGCGGCCGGTTGTACTTCTACCGATACTACTAAAGCAGTCGTAAGCGATTGTCCGGAAAGAATCCGCCTGCTGCGTGATGATGCACTGATCCTTTACCCGAACCCGAACAGTGGTCAGTTCTTCATCCGGATGAACAGTGTACTTTACAACTATCTGTCCATGCGGGTTTACACCAGCACAGGTCAGTTGGTCAGCACACAGGATTGGAAAGGTCTCGTATATGGTCGTGT
>CAZLRY010000093.1:0-2048 GCA_964561675.1 uncultured Chitinophaga sp. | reverse complement strand
TAATAATTAGCTTTACACTTATTACAAAAATCAGTTGATGGCGAATTCCAATCTCAATTCAGAAAAGACAGGGTTAAGTGCAGCCGATGCAGCTTTTGAGAATACCATCCGCCCTTCACAGATCAGCGATTTTTCCGGTCAGGACCAGATCATCGAAAACCTGCGCATTTTTATAAAAGCAGCAAAAATCCGGGGCGAAGCGTTGGATCATGTGTTGTTTCACGGTCCTCCGGGTCTGGGTAAAACTACCTTGTCGAGAATTGTCGCCAATGAACTCGGCGTAAATATCAAAGAAACCTCAGGTCCGGTGATCGAAAAGCCGGGTGATCTCGCCGGATTACTCACCAGCCTGGAAGCGAATGATGTGCTGTTTATTGATGAGATTCATCGCTTAAGTACCGTGGTGGAAGAATATCTGTATGCCGCGATGGAAGATTACCGGATCGATATTATGATCGATTCAGGTCCCAATGCACGGAGTATACAGATCAATCTCAATCCCTTTACGCTGATCGGCGCCACCACCCGTAGTGGATTGCTTACCGCACCTTTATTATCCCGTTTTGCTATTAAATCAAGACTTGAGTATTATAAGTCAGATGTACTGAACAGAATCATTGAACGTTCAGCCGGTATTCTTCAGGCTAAGATTTCATCTGCTGCCGTGGAAGAAATCGGTCGCCGCAGCCGGGGCACCCCCCGTATTGCCAACGGACTACTTCGCCGGGTTCGGGATTTTGCCCAGGTACTCAACGACGGCAACCTCGATTTAGGCATCACCCAGCACGCATTAAAGGCGCTGAATGTGGACGAGCATGGCCTGGACGATATGGACAACCGCATTCTTGGCACAATTATCGATAAATTCAAGGGAGGACCTGTAGGCATCACCACCATTGCCACCGCCGTAGGCGAAGAAGCTGGCACCCTGGAAGAAGTGTATGAGCCTTTCCTGATTCAGGAAGGCTTCTTACAACGAACTCCAAGGGGCAGGGAAGTTACCGCCAAAGCCTATGAGCACCTGGGAAAGAAACCAGGCAGCCAGCCCGGTCAGGTACCTCTGTGGTAAGCAACGGATACCCGTTGTGATTTGTCAATATTAAATAACCTTTTATGAAATTCACGTATGCCATTTTATGGGTAATGACACTTGCATCCTTTGCCTGTAACAAGAAAGACAATAACGGGACAATCAATTATTTTAAAGCGGAAGTAATCAATACAAACGATATCAGTTGCAGCCGGCCGTTAATTTCAATTGATCCCTCCGATACCGCTGCGGTCAGTGTGATTACCGGTATTTCCGCACAGCTTTATGTAGCAG
This sequence comes from uncultured Chitinophaga sp., assembly GCA_964561675.1. Lineage (GTDB taxonomy): Bacteria > Bacteroidota > Bacteroidia > Chitinophagales > Chitinophagaceae > JJ008. The sequence continues at coordinate 724 of CAZLRY010000093.1, read as the reverse complement.
ATCAGCTCCCGGCCGCCCTGAATACAGTCGGTCAGAAATTGAATATCACCGTTGCTAAGTTGGGTCCGGCGGATGATTTTGCCTGTAACGGCATCGGGGTTTCCTATTTTCACATAAAAGTGGTGACCGCGATAAGCCGGAATTAAAAAAAGGATTACAGGTTCCCCTGCAATCCTTCAATAAACAAAACATATCGTATTACTGAACCACGAGCCGGAAACCGTTGCCGTGGATATTCACGATTTCGATTTTACTGTCGTCTTTCAGGTACTTGCGCAATTTGGCAATATACACGTCCATGCTACGGCCATTGAAATAAGTATCACTGCCCCAGATCTTTTTCAGGGCCTGTTCCCTGGGTAATAGATCATTCAGGTGTTCAGCCAGCATTTTCAGCAGTTCATTCTCCTTAGGCGATAAAGTCTGGGTAACGCCGTTATGAATCAGTTGGCGCAGCTTGGGATTAAAGTGGTAAGTGGACAGGTCGAATTCCTTGTTTTCACTTTCCTTATTTTGCTCCTCATTCCGCTTCAGGATCGCTTTGATCTTCAGCATCAGCACTTCACTGTCAAAGGGCTTGGTGATATAATCATCCGCACCCAGTTTATAGCCCTGGATCACGTCTTCCTTCATGGTTTTGGCACTCAGGAAAAACAGGGGAATATCCGGGTCCACATCGCGTATTTCTTCCGCCAGGGTGAATCCGTCCATATTGGGCATCATC
>CAZLRY010000092.1:0-10533 GCA_964561675.1 uncultured Chitinophaga sp. | reverse complement strand
GTGTGCTGAGTAGTTTTTCCAGTTCTGTAATGTATTGCAGATTGGTTGTATTACATACAATGCTGGCCCTGATACCGAATCCGGTGAATGTGGTGAGTACGGTTGCAACATTTTTATTGTTAAATACCCATTTGCTGCTGCCAGTGCATGTCTTCCAGCCATCTGCTTCTTCTGTTTGCGATTGCAGGGGTTCGCCTGTTCCTTTATAATTTTTTACAATCAGGTCATTCCATTCCGACCGAAAGTCAGATTCAATGCTGCCCGTACTGGCTAATTTTTTACATAAGATCAGCTAGCACCAGTTTTTACTCGTTGGGTCTGTTATTGAATAGGTAACAGATCCTGTGCTTTCTGTCTTTATCCATCCGGCCGGGGGAGTAAAGGTAAAGAGATCAAATACTGTTTGCTGACAGAACAGCTGGTTTCCGGGTATGAGGAAAAGCAGGTATAAAAGGTGTTTTTTCATTCTTCGGTTATTTTTATGCCAGACACATAATACTTTTCATTTTCATTATCACTGCGTGAATGATTGAATTCAATCCCATTGATAGCCGCTGCCGGAAGGGAGAAGTAACGGGGGTGACTGAATGCCGGTGTATTGTTTACCAGCAATGTGAGGGATTGGCCTGATTTCCTGACTTCCAGGTGAAACTGGTTGAACGGGTTATTATTACTAAATCCTGGTATGGGGATTTCGGAGGCAACGGAATTGACTCCTGGTTCGAGAAGGGTGGATCCGAAATCATCTGGTCCGGCATACAAGAACCCGGGCTTGCCATCATAACCTGGTCGCATGCTTACCAGGAATGAAGCCTTCGCAGTACCAAACTTTATAATGAGTCGCTTGGCTCCCCAGGTGTAACCCTTTGGAACGGCAATGTCACAACTGAAAATAAATTTTTCCGGCAAACGGGTTTTGTTTTTTTGATTCAGTTGCTGCCCTGTTATTACAGCCCATTTTTTATCACTATCCGGTCTTTTTTCTGTTTTGACCGTCTCGCCAACATGGTTATTTCCGGATTTCCAATTTGCCGGAGGTTCACCAATGAGTGTATTGGAGAAATCATCAAAGAAAAGTGTGCCCGGTTCGTTTTTTTGCTGTTGGATATATCCCGTTTCGGGTTTCGGTACCGTTGGTGCTGCTGTTAAAGGTGGGTGAAGCGGCTTGTACGATTTTCCATTGATTTTACCAGGATCAAAGAAATATGCATAAATGTAATCGTAGTCCATATTCCTGAGCATGGCCGCGTGCATGTTTTTAAAAGATTCGTCACTCATTTCTCCACCTCCCCAGGTGATACTGACCCACTGCGGTAAACCTGTTTTTGTACGGGATACCATTTCCGGGTTGTATTTATAAACCGGGATCTTCTGGTTATAGCCGCCATTACCTTCAAAAAGGTCTGACGTGTTTTCAAGATGAACAGAAGGCTGTTCTGTATAGATGGTCGCTTTCTCTGTCAGCCGGTTTTTATATTTTTCCAGTTGCGCAGCCAGTATTGCCAGGCGCTTTTTATAAAGGGCCGATTCGTCCTGCAGAAAATTTATTTTTCTTTTTTCATTATGATCATCATTAATTTTTTTCAGGTTGGCGGCATGTGCTCGTTCTATACTTTTTCCCAGTTGTTCCAGGAACTCTCCTTTACTGATCTGTATCCAGGGCAGTTGGTTATTTTTACTCAGTATGACCGTATATTGAGGGAGAAAGCGGATGCCTGCGGGCTGAAAAAAATGGATATATTTTTTCAACACGGGGTGCTCATTAAATCCCTGGAATTGCCGGAAATTTTCCGACTGTTCATCAGTTGCCTGAACTTCCGGGATATAAAAATAATAGTGCTCCGGTGAACTGATCACATCCACATGGTCTCCGGTCAGTCCGTTTGCCACGATACGGATAAATAAACCCAGGTTATTTTCGGGTGTCCATCCTCCTCCTGGCTTCTTTTTTAAAAATAAGTAGGTAGGCAGGTAGGCTCCATAGTAATCGTGAAGGGATCGCATATATTGATTATAGGGACTTAGTTTTTCATTGGCTATTCTGCGTCCTTCACCAAGTCCTCCTCTGGGAAAATAACTGGCCTGAATCCAGCTGATAAACAGATTACAGGTGGCAAGTTGTTTAGCCGGGAATTGCCGGTTATCATAGTGGGCCGGTTTAACAGGGTCACTGGCTTTTATGTTTCTGATCCAGCCCAGGTATTGATCACTGTATTCGGTTTGTGCATGTCCGTAAATGCCGGATATAGTAAATACAAGGAGCAGGATGAGCTTTTTCATATGCTGTTTTTAAAACGAATGTTCAGAACCCTGTTGCTTTTTTAAGCTTATTCAATAAAGATTTTTTTTCCTTAATGGGTTTGGCAATAGAATCGGTCTTTGAGGTGCTGGCAGGGGGAACGACTCGTTCGGAAGTGGGGGTGGCCGCTGTTTCCGCTGGCTTAAAATCAGGCATTTTATTTTTTTCTTTGCTGATTATTTCCCCTTTCAGCCACTCTTTTACAAAAGCGCTTATTATATCGTTAACTTCTTTCCCTGCCCTGAAGCAGGCTTTCCATTTCAACGATTGCTTTTCGAAGGCCGGGTTTACAAACTTCACTTTTTTATATTTGTCCGGAGTGGTCAGCGCTGCATCAAAATCCACGGAAGCAACAAGCGCCAGGTAGTCCTGAAGTTTTTGCTTAACCAGTGGGGCAGGGTCTGCCGGAAAATGTTTTTGCCACCGGGTAAGGTTCGGGTGTGGGTCTTCCCATTCGGCCAGGTTCTTTTTCTGATCCTGTATTCCTTTTTCATATGCAGCAATAATATCCGGCGAAATACCTTTTTGTTTTTTCAGATCCGCCAGTTGTTTATCCATTTCTTTTACTGACTGACGCTGGCTCTGGATCAATTCGGCATCCGGTCGCCAAGGTTCGCTCGTGGGCTTGGCGGCTTCCCTTCTTTTGTTGTAATCGTCCATGAAATCAGTACTGTTTACATACATTTTTATATATGCGCATAATTCACGGGCGGCTCCTGCCTTATCTCCTTTAATAACGGCTGGCAATAACCTGGCGTAGGGAATACGGAACGATTTCATCTGGTTATAGGCATCTGCATCACTCCCGCCATCTTCATTGTTTTCTTCCATCGGCCCCGCTTCAAAACTTCCGACGAGGTTGCTGAGGATATAATGTCGGGCTGTCCGGTGTTCCATTCCTAACCGGCTGATGATCTCGTCTGCCAGGCAATAACCGGTTAATACGGTCAGCAGGAATAGGGCGGGAATAATAAATTTTTGCTTTTTCATACAATGATAGTTTAATATTTATGTGTCAATATTCGGTTTACTGCCGGGTGAGTGACCAGTTTCCACTACCGGTTTGGTTTTTGTTCATTCCCCAGGTACCGGTTAATGTTGAGCCCGTGAGGTTACCGGTAAAACTAAGTAGTTCACTTCCGGATATCGTGCAGGATCCATTTACCTGATCGTTCTGGAATGTATAGTTGCCTGTGCCGATGATACTTCCATTGGTATTCTGAACGTTCATTGTGCCATCTGCATTGAACTGCACGTGGGTGGCTCCCTGTTTTATCATTTTCCCGGTCAGAAAATTACCAGTCCAGGTCCCATTAATGGTAGAGGCCGCTGGCCTGTTTTTAACTGGTTGTGCGTTTTTCAGGGTCAAATTTTTGTTTTCTGAAATGGCAACTTTTATCGGTGGATTATTTATTGGTGCCGGTGGAGGTGGCGGCGGCGGAGGAGGAGGAGGAGCCGGGGTTGTTACCGGATCTGGGGTATAATCAACTTTCAGCAGCATGGTATAAATGCCATGATTTCTTGTGTTACCCAGTGCCACATCGGAAAAGCTGACTGGAACAAATCCTGCACCATACCCGAAATCCTTAGTGGATAACCACTGTAACATTCGGCTGTTAAATACAAGCAAGGTGGATTTGTATTCGTTATTCCGGTCTACCCCAACCGGTCTGCTGCATAGTTTACCATCAAAAGACTTCAGCATGCCCGACAGCGGATTATCCAGACCGGCGGTAGTTCCGGGTATTTGAAAATTTTCGTTGTTCACTGCGGCATAGGGTGGATTTTGCGCGATCCGGCGGATATTTTCCTGGAAAAAAATCGTTCCCATCGTGGCCTTTACAGTATTGTAGTAAATGGATGCCGGGAAGGTGGCTTCATTTTCCTTATCATATTCCCAAATGGAAGGACAGATCATGACAAGGCTGTTCGTGTTTACCCGCTGATCCATTATTATGTAGCGGAGTCCTTTGAAGGAATAGGTATCTCCGGTTTTAATTCCTCCATTAGCACTGACCGTTCCGGCTTTTTCGCGGCTCAGCTTTTCTGAATAGGACATAAAATTATTCACTTCTCCCAATACCGGGCAACTGATATTACGCGCTGGTGCAAGGGTGTTGGGGCCTGTATTAAGTAGATAATTAAAGTTTAAATAGATCTCATCACCCACACCATCCATACCGAAAATATCATCACCGGTTTCCCGGGTACAAATAATGCCCTGCATCCGGATACTGGCTTTGCCGGACTGGGCAGCAGACTGCTGTAATGAGCATACGGCCATGGCAAGCAGAAGAAAGTATGTTTTCATTTTTTTTATTTTATTAAGTAGTAATTAATTCAATTTGAAATAGTTTATTCCGACTTTACAAAAAAGTATTCCTGCCCGCTGTATTGTTTATTTTGCAGGTACAGGATCCGACCGTTTTTCACTGCCTGGTAAAAGGCATGGTAGGACGTCTGTTTTCCACTTTGATCGGTGAAGCTGATATCCCAGTTGGTCATTGTATAGGGTCCGTTATACTTTTCACTGAAGAATTGCTGGTTGCCCACCATTCCTCCGGCTCCTTTATGTTCGAGCAATAGCTGACCATCGGTTCCGATCGTCAGCTGACTTTGTATGGAAACGGCATTCATTCCCGCATAATTACCATTGTATACATTATAGTACTGGGCAAATCCACCTTTTGATTCCACCCATTTTCCGGGTATGTCGGTCGGCGATATAGCAAACCTGTTATAACCGGGCAATGCGGCTACTTTGTCCGGGTTGGGGAATTCCATGGTATATTCATCCTTTGTAGTGGTTTTTATTTCAATACAACTGGCAATGCCGTCATTGATTATAATCCGCAAAGCCAGGAATACCTGCTGACCGGTATTATTATCCGTGGCCGTAGCTTCCATAAAATAGGTTCTTTTGTACGCATAGGGATCAAATGGCATTTTCAATACCTGGCTGATTGTATACCGGGGCACAATTAACAGATTCCAGAAATAATTCAGAATAGGGTCGCCATCACCACTTACCAATTCGTCTGGCAGCGACAGGGCAAAATGCAGGTTAACAGTGAAGCTATTTTTGGTGAGCTGCACCCATTCTGCCTGTGGTGTAGCAATCCAGCCATCATCAAAATTCGTTGTTGAAATGGTAATGCCTGAGCTGCTGTTGGCTGATTGAACAATAGTTTGTGACTGCTGCTGGTTTGTTTGTTGCTGGCCGTCCTGTAAAGCTGGTTCTGTTTGAAGTAAAGGCTGATTTTGAAGGGGTTCTGTTGGTGGATTGTATGTCTGTTGCGGGATGCTGTTCTCCTGGCCGGTTGTTTCCCCAAAATATAAACTGATTTCTTTTTTGCTGCCACTAAGATAGCCGATCATTCGTGTATTGTTTCGGTCGGTCCAGAAATAGTGCTCATCACCGGATTGTACGGGTGATAGTATCCAGCCTGCTTCCTGTAAACGCAATTTTATAGAATCAACCGACAACAGAAAATCCGGTGAACCGGGTATGACCAGGAATTCAGTCTGACTGATCATCATTCCGGCTTTTTTTGTTTCCATCTCCAGTAAGGCCTTGCCGGCAATTTCGGAAAGGAAACGGGTGTCTTTTTTGGTACCTGTTGGTAATGAAATTCCGGTTAATGATGATTGAATTACCGGAACCAGTTTTTTCTGGGCCGGACTTTGCAAAGAGGCGCATGCCAGAATAAAGGTCAGTAGTATTTTACTTTTTTTCATAACCTGTAATTGGTGGGAATGATATTGCTTACTCGCTATTCAATGCGGGTACTGTAAAATTGCAGGTTCCGTAGTCAGCCTCCTATCCTGTAAAAACATGATTTTTCCTGAATACTGGAAAATCCCTTAAAAAGGGGAGCATTCAGTATAAGTAGTACGCGTTATTTGCATTATAATGCAGTAAAAATGATCATGAGGGATCTTATACGGTTGGGCTTCTTCGCAATGGTTTGCATACCGCTGTCGCTTTGTGGGCAGAATAATGCAAAGACGGATAGTCTGCTGAAATCGTTGTCACTGGCAAAAAAAGATTCCAATAAAGTTTTATTACTCTTTACGATTGCTGAGCAATTTGAAAATTCTGTACCTGAGAAAGCGAAAGCCTATATTGCTATGGGTCGTGAGTTGAGCCGGGAAATCGGGTATGACTTGGGAATAATGAAGTCTTACCGGATGTTATCTTATGTAAATTCATACCAGTCAAAATTTGACTCGGTTATTTATTACAATAAACTGGTGCTGGATATTGCCCGCAGCAGGAATGATTCATTTAATATCGGGGTTTCATTGTTTAATATCGGGATTGGATACCGGTTTATGTCTGAACTGGATAGTGCAGTGGAATATACATTGCTGGGAGCTAAAATACTGGAAGGAAAAGGATACAATAATCTTGAAAGTTCGGTGAATGACGGTCTGCAATCATTATATATGACGCTTGGTCAATACGATAAAGCGATCAGTTACGGGACCAGGGCCGTTGAACTGGCCAGGAAGCTGGACGAGAAATCAGCGTTGGCAACTGCACTTACTAACCTTGGACTTTCTTACACAGAGACTAACCGCGTGGAGGAAGCAAGAAAACTGTTCCTGGAGTCCCTGCAGATTGCTGAAGCAACCAATAACAAATCTATACAGGCGGTGGTGTATAATAATCTTTCAGATATCGCCATTAAGGAGAATCAGTTTGACCGGTTAAAGACGTATGCCGAAAGAAGTATTGCACTGGCTGAAGAATTGGAAGATGACGGAACGATGATTAGTGGTAAACTTAGTCTGGCGGCTTATTTATTGAGTCGTAGGGAATATGAAGCCGCCGAGGAACTGGCGCTGGCCGGACTGGCTTTGTCGGAAAAGCAGAATCTGCTGGAAGGGAAAACGACCTCATTGGGGATGCTTTCTGCGATTGCTTTTTCCCGTCAGGACTATAAGAAAGGGTTTGAGTATTACTACCGGAAAATGGATTTTGAAAACAACGTATTCAATGAAACATTACAACAGAAAGAAGCTGATTTGCGCATCAGGTATGAAACAGAAAAAAAGGACAACCAGATCAGGCTGCAACAGTTCGACATTCAGCGGAAAAGCACGTTTAATTACCTGTTAATTGCCGGTGCAGCAGCCCTTCTGTTAATTGTACTTCTTTTGTTCAGGACCTACAGACAGAAGCAACGGCTACAGCAGAAAAGGATATTAGAACTGGAGACGCAACAACAACTGATGGCTGCAGGAGCCGTAATTAAAGGAGAAGAACAGGAGCGAACCCGCCTGGCAAAAGACCTTCATGACGGATTGGGAGGAATGTTGTCGGGTATTAAATACTCATTTCAGACTATGAAAGGAAACCTTATCATGACGCCTGAGAATCAACAGGCTTTTGAACGCAGTATGGATATGCTGGACAGTTCAATCAAAGAGATGCGCCGGGTGGCACATAATATGATGCCTGAAGCCCTGGTGAAGTTTGGGCTGGATACGGCCTTGAAGGATTTTTGTGAGGATATCAACCGGTCGGGGGCGCTTCAGGTGAACTACCAGTCGATTGGCATGGAGGAAGTGGTGGTGGAAGGGACTGCGGCGATTGCTGTTTACCGCATCATTCAGGAATTGCTGAACAATACGATGAAACATGCTGCTGCCACCAATGCCATTGTCCAGCTGAGTAAAACGCAGGACGGGATCAATATTACGGTGGAAGACGATGGGAATGGTTTTGATCCGTTAATTTTGGAAAGGGCAACAGGGATTGGCTGGAGAAATATTCAAAGCCGGGTGGAGTACCTGAAAGGTAAAATGGATGTCAGTACATCACCAGGTAAAGGGACTTCTGTTCAAATTGAAATTAATATATAATGGCTATAAAGGTTTTTATTGTAGATGATCATTATATGGTTGTGGAAGGGATCCGGTCTTTATTGCAGCATGAAAAGTCTATTGACTGGACGGGGCATGCCATGAATGCGGATTCCTGTATGGCATTCCTGCGTCAGTCGCAACCGGATGTGATACTGATGGATATTAACCTGCCCGATAAAAGTGGTATCGATCTCTGTAAGGAAGTGAAGACGCTTTACCCAGGGGTTTTTATTGTGGGCCTGAGTACCTTTAATCAGCAGAGCTTTATCCGCAAAATGATGGACAATGGTGCTTCAGGCTATGTATTGAAGAATGCCACCCAGCAGGAGCTGATGGATGCGGTGAACACGGTAATGAAAGGCAAAACCTTTATGAGCGACGAAGTTTCACAGGTCATGCGAAAAAGCAATTCCCTCACTGTTCCCGTTCTGACCCGTCGTGAAAAGGAAGTGCTCGAATTGATTGCCGAAGGCATGACCAATAATGAGATCGCAGAGAAAATATTTGTAAGCGCAAGTACAGTAGATACCCATCGGAAAAACCTGCTTGCCAAACTTGAAGCAAAAAATACAGCAGAGTTGGTTAAACTCGCGTTCTTTCATAATCTGATCACGCTGGGAAATTAAATCCCGGCGAATACTTGCTATTAATCAACATCTTCATAAAGCAGGTATTTTTTCCGGATTCCTTTAAAATGACTGAGTGCAGGTTCCCAGCTTTTCCTGATTTCTTCAGCTGATTTACCCGCTTTTATTTGCTGCCATAAGTCATTATTCCCGGCCAGTTTATTGAAAAAGGATTGTTCCATTTTTCCGGACTTTGGAACAATAAAGAAATTTTCTTTCTCAGGAAAAAGCTGGTATGCGCCAATCAGCCATTTCAATTGAAGCTGGTTGCCTGTTTTTTTAAATACTTCTTCCGGGGTACCGCCCAGATCCCACCCATAGCAGATTTCACCATACCATTTTGATTTTTTAGCCCCTTCATTTGGTTGTGGTGTAAAGGAGTATAGGTTTTCAGGATATTTCGGATGACCAAATACCTGGAAAGGACGGCTGGTTCCCCTTCCTTCACTCAGGACAGTTCCCTCAAAAAAACAGGTTGATGGATAGAGATAAACCGATTGAATATCCGGCAGGTTAGGGGAGGGGCGCACGGGTAATTCATACCTGCTTTTATGTGTATATCCGGCACATTTAATTATTTGGAAATGAAATGGCGTATCCACAGAGTTTTGTGCAGTACGGTAATAGTCATACCGGGCATTGGCTTTTTCATTCAGCCATTTCTCACCGGCTATCATCATTGCATATTCCGCGATTGTCATCCCATACACGACGGGTACCGGTTGCATTCCAACAAACGACTTATATTTTAAATCCAGCACAGGGCCGTCTACATAATGTCCGTTCGGGTTTGGCCTGTCCAGTATCATCAGCGGTTTACCCAGTTCAAAAGCTGCTTCCATGAAATCCTGCAGGGAAGATATAAATGTGTAAAACCGGACACCCACATCCTGTATATCGAAAAGAAGCAGATCTACATCCTTTACATCCTCCGGAGAGGGTTTACGTTTTCCGCCATACAGGGATACCACGGGTATGCCGGTTTGCGGGTCTGTATAGTTTCCCACTTTTTCGCCGGCATCTGCTGTGCCCCGGAATCCATGTTCAGGCCCGAAAATTACTTTTATGTTAACGCCCAGTTTCCGCAGGGTATCCACCAGGTGTGTATGTCCGACCATCGATGTCTGGTTCGCAAAAATGCCTATCGAATGGCCTTTCAGTAAGGGCAGGTAAACCGGGATCCGGTCTGCCCCGGCCATAATTTTTTCCGAAGGGTTCTGTGCGTGGGCGCCAAGGGCTCCCATGAATAACAAAAAGGCAAGTATTTTATGCATATAAGTGGCTTTAAATCATTGGTAAAATACAGTAATTTATCATACAGACGGGTGGGTAACTAAAAATGGATGCATTGAACATTTTAGCCTACCTTGCAGCCTTTATTTTAATCAAAATTAATTGTATGTCACAAGTTAAAAGCGGCGATAAAATCAAAGTACATTATCATGGGAAATTAACCAACGGTGAAACATTTGATTCATCCGCCGGACGTGAACCACTGGCGTTTGAAGTAGGAAGCGGCATGGTGATCAAGGGATTTGATGATGGTGTTACCGGAATGACGGTTGGTGAAAAGAAGACCGTTCTGATCCCTTTTATGGATGCGTATGGCCCCCGGAATCCGGAGATGGTGATTGAAATGCCTAAAGACCGTTTTCCGGCTGATATGGAAATTGAAATGGGAATGCCGCTGGTGATGAGTGATGGTCAGGGACAGCAGTTCCAGGTAACCATTGT
>CAZLRY010000091.1:0-10564 GCA_964561675.1 uncultured Chitinophaga sp. | reverse complement strand
CCGGTGACCTCTTGCATGCCATGCAAGCGCTCTAGCCAACTGAGCTAATTCCCCATCGGTTTAGGGAGTGCAAATATAAAGCCTTCACAGTTTGCTTCCAAAACAAGGTGCGTGTTAATAAATAATATTATTTTAATGCTTCCGGTTGCTCAGCCAGCCTATTTTTGAACCGGATTGGTTCCCTGAGGGAAGTATTTTGTTGTAAAGGGTGGGCCAACTCCAAAATAAACGTTACTACTGTTTATGCGAATTAAAAAAATTGCCGGAATTTTTGTCATTGCACTGACCATTTTCACTGGTACAGGTGCGTTAATTGTAGCAGCGCTTCCCTGGATTCCCGGTGACCGGTTCTGGTTTTTACACCTGTTCGGGTTGGTGTTCCCTTATATCATCCTTTTCCATTTTCTCGTACTTATTTATTGGGCTTTCAGAAAATCAAAATGGGCCTGGTTTTGCTTAGTGGTACTCCTGCTGAGCGGTCAGCAAATACTTTATATGACGGGGTTTCATTTCAAGCGTATAGCGCCGGACAAACCCCAGGCAGCTCTTCGTGTACTATCCTGGAATGTTTCACGTTGGGATGAAAAAAATAAAGAAAAAAGGGGAGGGGAGAGTTACCGGCGGCTAATGCTTGATTTTATTGAAGAGCAGGATGCTGATGTGCTTTGTTTTCAGGAGTATTTTGAGTGCTCAGATCCCCGTTATTATGAAGCGACAATCCCGGTGCTGCAGAAAATGGGCTATTCATATTATCATTTTTTTCCATCTACGACACTGTTTAACGGGAGCTTCCGTTATGGGTTGGCTATTTTCTCGCGATCACCGATTCTGGAGGCTAAAAGTTACCCGGCTGGTATGCGGATACATTCAGAAGGTGTATGTTATGCAGATATCAGCCACAACGGACAGCGTTTCCGGGTTTTTAATACCCATTTCGAGACACCTGGATTTACCCTGGCAAACTATGATGCCTCCGGCAACCTGAAAAAGGGAAGCGGGCTGATTGACAAAATATCCACGGCTTATGCGGTTCGGTATGCACAGATAAAGGAAGCAGGTACCTATGTTGAAAGCAGTCCTTGGCCGGTCATATTTTGTACGGATCTGGGTGATATTCCTAACTCCCACGCCTATAGCCAACTCAGGGGGTTAGGGTTGAGAGATGCCTTTCTGAACAAAAATCTTGGATTAGGGGCCAGTTACCGTTTCCTCTCACCTACATTACGTATTGACTATACATTCTGTTCTCTCAATATAAACATCGTAAATTTACGAGTCCCGAATATTAAATATTCAGATCATTACCCGCTTATAACAGACATTAATACGGACTTAAAATAGATTATTAACTGGTTACTAATGTATTAGTAGAGCGGGGTGAAAATCAACTAAAAAAAAATGTGAAAAATACTTTGAAATGCGCGTATAATTTCTGTATTTTTACCCTAAGAGTTACTACTTGTTAAAACAGGAAATACTCTTATCCGTTTATCTCTCCTTTGAATGACCGTACCAATTCTCCTGATGAAATCGCTTCAAAATCCTAATTAAAATCGGAAAGCCGCCGAGGCTCAATTGTCCAGTGCTATGATTAAATATGATTAGTGGCAGTCATTAACCATGTAATCTTAATTCAGCGCTATGAAACGTACGATTTTAATTATTTGTGGTAACCGGTCTATGAATTACATTCTTAAGACGGTTGTAGAAAGTCAATACGATCTGATAGCTGTGACAGACGTATTCGAGGGAATGAAACAACTCAGGCAGAATGCAGAAATCAGCCTTGTTGTGGTGGACATTGATTTCCAGCAAAAAGAGTGCCTGGATCTGGTTGGTTATCTGAAATCTAGTTTTTTGTATAATAAACCAGTATTTGTGCTCTCTACATTGAAAGAAGAAACTTTAGAAGGGCTTAGCCGAATCGCCAAGCCTGATTTGATACTCAGCAAACCGTTTAATCCGACCGATTTGCTGGAAAGTCTTGATAACCATTTTGTTAAAGAGATGGAAGCTGTTGAATCAAGAATTTTTTGAACCTTATAACCTAACCGTATGTACTCTGTAAACTACCTTAACAACAACCTGGCTATCAGCCCCGAACAGGGGCAGGGCTATCGGCAACGATTGGCCTTACCAGTTGATTTTATTCATATTGGCTACAAAAACACAAATACCTATCCTTTCTCAAGGGTTTCGGGGAAAAAGCATTTTGCCACATCCATTCTGGAAGCAACAAAAATGATCGACAATCTCCTGGCCGAAAAAGGGACTGTTCCCGATGTAATTGTTTTTGACCAGGTCTACCACCAGGAAGACATGGCTGCATTTTTCTCCTTCTTACAGTCACGCCCGCAGGTTGCTGCAATTCCTGTTCTTTATAACAGCGACCGGCTGACCCCTTGTGCCATAGAACTGATCCGTCGTGAAGGGAAAGTGGATGATATTGTGAATCTGTACGATACCGATACGGATCTGGTGGAAAAAGTACATTTCCTCAAAAAAATCAAAAACCACCCGCCGGCTCCTTTTTACCATAAAGAAATTGATCCCCTGGGTAAATATTATAGCCGTAACCGTGGCTATTTCATGAAACGTGCGCTGGATATCCTGATCGCATCCACCCTGCTGATTTTATGCGCTCCGCTTTTGCTGATCGCCGCAATCGCAATCCGGATCGACTCCAGAGGCCCTGTTTTCTATACCTCCCTGCGGGCCGGTAAAGGCTACCGCATTTTCCGCTTCTACAAACTGAGAACTATGGAAGTGGATGCGGATAAAAAAGTGGAAACCCTGGCCCACCTGAACAACTATGAAGCAGGTGAACAAGGAGCGACTTTTCTTAAGATTTGTAATGATCCCCGCGTTACTTCAGTGGGAAGTTTTCTCCGCAAAACCAGTATTGATGAGCTGCCACAGTTGATCAACGTACTGAAAGGGGATATGTCACTGGTAGGTAACCGTCCTTTGCCCCTTTATGAAGCGGCCTCTCTCACCACCAACGAATCAGCCGAGCGTTTTATGGCTCCGGCCGGGATTACAGGTCTCTGGCAGGTACATAAGAAAAAGAAGCCTAATATGACCGCTGATGAGCGCTTACAACTTGATATCTCTTACGCCAGGAATCATAATTTCCTTTATGATATCAAGATTATGGCCAAAACGCCCTCTGCTTTGTTCCAGAAATCAAGCTCCTGATATTAATTTCCAATGCGTTGCATTGGGATTTGTCAGAATCGCGTATTATCTTTAATCCTTCTTTGTACCCTAAAAGCCGAAACCATTATGCAAAAGGATACTTTTCCTTTGGTATCCATTGTCACGTTGACATGGAACACCACCGATATAACCTGTGATTTCCTGCGTTCGTTGAACGAACATTGCCGGTATCCCAACCTGGAAGTTATCATTGTGGATAATGGATCCGCTGAAGATCCCACGGCTGTATTTACTGCTATTTATCCCGCTGTTAAAGTCCTGCTGAACGGCAAAAACCTGGGTTTTACCGGGGGTAATAATGTTGGGATCCGGGCAGCAAAAGGGGACTATCTTTTTATCGTAAACAATGATACTGAATTCACACCGGGTCTCCTGGAAGGATTGTTGCGGATATTTGACAACTATCCGGATGCAGGTATTGTGAGTCCTAAATTTCATTATTTCTTCCATAAAGGCACGATCGAGTATGCCGGTTACCAGACAGTCAATATGTTTTCCGGCCGTAATTCAATGATCGGTTGCCGGGAAGAAGATAAAGGACAATATAACCAGATCAGTGAAACAAATTACGCCCACGGAGGTGGAATGATGGTGCCCCGTAAAGTGATCGAAGATGTGGGACCACTGCCCGAACAATTCTTTATTTACTACGAAGAGTTTGATTGGTGTGAGCAAATCAAACGTAAAGGATATAAAGTATATTATCAACCTGAGTCATTGATTTATCATAAGGAATCCATGACCACTGGTAAATCAAGCCCTTTCAAGACTTATTATCATACGCGCAACCGCATCCTGTTTATGCGCAGGAATATGCCAACGCTGAATTTACTGGTTTTCCTGCTTTATTTCAGTGTCCTGACAGTGCCCAAAAACACCGTGACATTTTTGATCCGGAAACAAAAGGCACATCTCCGTTCTTTCTGGCGGGGAATTTTCTGGCATTTTAATAAAAAATACACCCTTAACTGATCCCCATGTGCGGTATAGCCGGATTTATTGATTTCAAAAAGGAAACCTCAGTTGAAAAACTGAAGGAAATGACGGATACACTCACTCACCGTGGCCCCGATGATGCCGGCTACGAAGTGTTTGAAGACCCGGCTGCGCTGATCGGCTTCGGCCAACGCAGGTTGTCTATCCTTGATTTGTCTGCACTGGGACATCAGCCCATGCACTTTGAAAACCTGGTCGTTGATTTTAATGGCGAGATTTACAATTTCATGGAAATCCGGGCTGAACTGGAAACCAAGGGCTATACCTTTCAATCACACTCAGATACCGAAGTAATTCTGAAAGGATTTCATTGCTGGGGAATGGATGTGGTGCATAAGTTTATCGGCATGTTTGCCTTTGCCTTGTATGATAAGGCCGCCCGGAAAGTCTATCTGGTACGGGACCGTGCCGGTGTAAAACCCCTCTATTATTATTATAAGAATGAAATTCTGCTTTTTGGGTCAGAGCTTAAGGCCTTATATGCCCACGAGCGGTTTGAAAAGAATATAAAGACCAGCAGCCTTGCCCTGTTCCTGCATTATAGTTATATACCCGGATCCCATTCAATTTTTGAAAATACGTCTAAGTTGCTTCCGGGACATTACCTTGAACTGGATCTTGCCAACGGACAACAAAAGACCCATACCTACTGGGATGTCAATCATTTTTATAATCAGCCCCTGCTGAATATTTCGGAAACTGATGCAGTCAATGAAACAGAAAGACTGCTGAAAAGTGCCTATGAATACCGGATGGTGGCGGATGTACCGGTTGGTGTTTTTCTTAGTGGCGGTTATGACAGCTCAAGTGTGGCAGCCCTGTTACAACATGGCCGGACAGAAAAGCTGAAAACATTCACCATCGGGTTTCACGAAATAGCTTATAATGAAGCAAAAGAAGCCAAAAAGATCGCTGAATACCTGGGTACCGACCATACAGAATGGTACCTGACGGCTAATGAAGTAGGCTCTTTATTGTCCACATTGCCAGAAATTTACGATGAACCCTTTGCTGATAATTCCACCGTTCCTACCGTGCTGGTCAGTCAGCTGGCGAGGAGAACCGTTAAAGTGGCGTTGAGTGCTGATGGCGGAGATGAAATTTTCGGTGGTTACCATAAATTCGGTCAGTCATTGAAATATTCCGGTCAGTTTCCCGTTTTTCTGCAACAAATGTTTGGTGCCGGAATGTCACTGATCAATCCGGCCTATATTCCGGGACTCAACCGTACCTACAACTTTGCAAGCCGTTATGAGAAAATAAGACGGATCTGGCAAAGTCATGATCCGGCACAGGCCATGAAATATATCAGCCAGTATATTACGGAAGATGAACTGAGTTCATTCCTTCGTGAAAAATGGGATGTAATGCCTGTGGCATTCGATGATGGGAAAAATGGAACCGACAAAGCCAGGGACCTCAACCGGCTCCTTGCTATTGATTATAAGACCTTCCTGGTGGATAATAACCTGGTTAAAGTAGACCGCGCCACCATGTCGGTAAGCCTGGAAGGCCGCGAACCGATGTTGGATCACCGGATTATCGAATTCCTGGCGAGGGTGCCGGGAGAATATAAAGTAAGTAACGGGGTGAATAAGAAATTACTGAAAACAATTGTTCACCGTTACCTGCCGGAAGAAATCATGAACCGGCCCAAACGGCCATTTATCGCCCCATTAACCATCTGGTTCAGGGATGAGCTAAAGGAAAAACTCCGGTATTACCTTAGTGAGGAAAGTCTTGAGAAAACAGGCTTTTTCAATCCGGAACCGATTATCCGGCTGCGGGAACAATATCTTTCAGGAAGAAAAGTGACTTTCCAGAAACTGTGGCAATTGCTTTCCTTCCAGCTTTGGTATGACCGCTGGGTTTCAAAACTGTAAAATCAATAAACCGTATATATGCAAAAGAATGTATTGGTAACCGGAGGCGCCGGGTTTATCGGCTCACATGTTACCGCTCATTGTATGAAAATGGGTTTCAATGTGGTGGTGCTGGATGACCTCAGTGGAGGATTCGAGGATCATATTCCCGCCGGTGCCCGATTTGTAAAAGGAAGTATCACCGATCACGAGCTGGTGACCCGTCTTTTTGATGAACATAAATTTGAATATGTTTATCACCTGGCTGCCTATGCTGCAGAAGGACTTTCGCATTTTATACGCCGGTATAATTATAATACCAACCTGGTAGGCAGTATCAACCTGATCAATGAATCAGTGAAACATAAAGTGAAATGTTTTGTATTCACCTCTTCCATTGCCGTATACGGTAAGGGACAGTTGCCTATGGTGGAGTCGTTGAAACCAGAGCCCGAGGATCCATATGGTGTTTCAAAGTATGCCGTGGAAATGGACCTGGAAGCGGCCCGCCATATGTTTGGGTTGAACTATGTGGTTTTCCGTCCGCACAATGTATATGGTGAAAACCAGAATATCGGGGATAAATACCGTAATGTGATCGGGATTTTCATGAATCAGATCATGCAGGGAAAGAAACTAACCATTTTCGGGGACGGCACACAGACCCGGGCATTCAGTTATATTGATGATGTGGCCATACCAATCGCCCGCTGTGTGGAAAATCCGGCCGCCATTAACCAGGTGTTTAATGTTGGTGCCGATAAACCCTATACCGTGAATGAACTCGCAGAAGTGGTTTGCCACGAGTTCGGTGTGAAACCTGATATCAATTACCTTACAGCCCGGAATGAAGTGTTGCATGCGTACTCTGATCATACGAAGGCCCACAGCGTATTTGGTGATCCAACGGGAATCAGCCTGGCAGAAGGGATAGCCCGTATGGCCGCCTGGGCCAGGAAAGTAGGTGCCCGCCAAAGCCAGGAGTTTTCAAATATTGAAATCACCGAGAAACTGCCTGATGGGTGGGGTCTTAAATAATCCTAAAAAAAAGATACAAGTGCGTAAAATTAAGGTACTGGAATGTATCCGGCAGGGTCAGATAGGGGGTGGTGAATCCCATCTGCTGAGCTTGTTGGATAATATTGACAAAGACCGGTTTGAGCCAGTGGTTCTGTCGTTTACAGATGGGCCAATGGTCGAAAGGCTGCGTGCCATGCAGGTGGATACTACGGTTATACATACCGAACGACCTTTCGATATAACAAGATCAGGTGCAGTCAAGAAATTCTTACGCGAGAAAAAACCGGACCTGGTGCATGCGCATGGAACACGTGCCAACTCTAATATTTTATGGGCGGCACACTCTTTAAAAATACCTGTTATTTATACCGTTCATGGTTGGTCCTTTCATCCCGATCAACCCTATCCGCTACGGACCGTACGTATTCTTGGAGAACGCTACCTGACCGCAAAATCTGACCTCTGTATTTCCGTTTCAGATTCAAACCGTCAAAGCGGACTGCGTTATATTCCCTCCTTCAGGTCAGAAGTGGTTGCCAATGGTATTGATCTGCGCCGTTTTAACCCTTCGGGGAAATTCAATGATATCCGTTCAGAACTTGGTATCGGCAAGGATAAAATATTATTGCTGTTTATTGCCCGTTTTACCGGACATAAGCAACCACTTTGTCTGCTAAAAGCTTTTAGTAAAGCAATTGCTGAAATACCCAATCTGCACCTGCTGATGGTAGGGGAAGGCGATGAAAGAACAGAAGCGGATAATATTATCCGGAAACATCAGCTGGAAAATCAGGTGACCATGCTTCCTTTCAGACAGGATGTACCAGATATATTAGCGGCAGCAGATATTTTTATTCTGCCTTCACTGTGGGAAGGTCTTCCGATCGGGTTGCTGGAAGCGATGGCGATGGGGAGAACGGTCATTGCCACAAATGTGGACGGATCCAGGGAAGTCGTTCAGGATGGAAAGAACGGGCTGTTGATTGAACCCGATGATCTGGAAAACAATCTGGTGGCGGCCATAAAGAAACTGGCGATAAACCCGCAATTGCGTCAATCGCTGGCTTCAGGTGCCGTAATGACGACCAGTGAAAAATACTCTGCAGAAGTGATGACGCATAAAATAGAAGAGTTATACATAAGAATTTTATCTCAGAAAAATTAATACCATGGAAGAGTTCGTTCGTTTTGCAGATCGCAAACGGTTACAATATATCTCTAAAGTGCTCGGCGAAAAATTGCCGGCCGGTAGTGTTGTACTGGATGTGGGATGTGGGAACGGTGTTATTTCCCGCAAACTCGGAACCCTTGGCTTTCACGTGAAGGGAGTGGATATCAGTGAGCGGGCTATTGAAAAAGCGAAGGCGCTGAATCAATCCCCAAATGTAAATTTTGAAGTCAAGAGTGCTGAACAGATTGTGGCCGATGGTCAGCGTTATCATGCGGTGATCTGCAGTGAGGTATTGGAACACCTGAACCGCCCGCAGGATCTGCTGAAAGTGGTGCGGCAGCTGCTGACGGATGACGGGGTACTCATTGTGACTGTTCCAAACGGGAAAGGACCGCGGGAACTTTTTGTTACACGCCCGGTTATAAAAATGCAGCAGAAAAATAATTTAACGTGGCGCACAGTAAAAGGAATTAAAAAGTTGTTGGGTTATAAAGGAACAACCGTTCAAAGTGATGCGGATGATCTTAGCCATATACAGTTTTTCACACATAAAAGTCTGAAAGCATTGGCTGATGAGACCGGCTATTCAGTACAACATGTAGGGAAAACCAATTTTGTGGAAGATGTTTTTCCTTTTTCCCTATTGACAAAAAGAATTATTTCGCTGCAAAAGGCGGATTGTGCATTGGCGGAGAAACTGCCCCTGGGTTGGACAGGAGGGTTTGTTTCCGTTTGGAAAAAAGCCTGAAATAAAACTGATTATTTTTTGAAATAGAATAGCAGATTTTCTCCTTTCACATCAAAGTCAAACTGGCGGCCACTGACCATCCGGAACAGGGATGCAGAAGTGCCTGGTTTCATCCGGTCATGTAATTCGATCACCAGCATATTACAATTGTCCAGCCATTCTGCAGCATCAGGGGCTTCCAGCACTTCTTTCTCGCTACCCTCGATGTCCATTTTTATCCAATCAAACCTGGATACGGACGTATGACGCATCAGGTCTTTCATGCTAAAAGCGGTAATGCTGTTTTCATCCTGCTGCTCAATTTCCTTTATCGTAAAGCCCCAGTTATCCAATCCAAGGTCAACGATTTTGAGATAGCCGGACTTTCGCCATAAACCACCCTGAACAGCCGTTATATCCGGCCAGGCGGCAATATTTTTTTTCAGGATTTCAAAGTTACCCGCCTCAGGTTCGAGGCAGACAATTTTTACTCCGGGATAACGATTGGCAAAGTAGATAGCAGCCAGTCCGGTGTTGGCGCCGGCGTCCAACAGGTAATTGGGTTTAATTTCTTCCTGAAATTCATATTCATGCTGAAGAAAAATCTGCTGGAAGGTGAATTCGTCGGAGGTATGGGCCCGGATATATACAGGCGATCTGAGTCCTGGTAATTGAAGGGAAATCAGTTTGTTTTTGGGACTAAAGGAAATTTTTAACAGGAGGCGAACCCCACTGATCCATCCAAAGTGCCGGCAATAAAGTGCAAATCTGTAGAACTTATTTCTCATCCTTCATGTTTGACTGCATGATACGTTAAAAATCAAATATTATTGTCTATTTTTCGCAGAAATAATTATCAATCGGGCTGTGTGTAATCCAGATCAGGCAGCTCCTGTTTTATATTCAACATTTATGGAAGAAAAAAATGAGTCCGGCCGTTATCATGGTATTGATGCCCTTCGTGCTTTTGCCATGATCCTGGGAATTTTTTTGCATGCTTCCATTGTGTACAAGGTTAATCCCCTGCCGGTATGGCCTTCTGATCCGGGATCCGCCCTTCCATTATTCGATTTCCTCTATTTTTTTATCCATACTTTCCGTATGCCCTTGTTTTTTCTGGTAGCTGGTTTTTTTTGCCGGCTTTTACTGGTGAAAGCCGGTATCCGTGGTTTTATCCACCGGCGTTGGGAACGTATAGGTATTCCCTTTCTGGTGAGCCTGGTACTCATCCTGCCTTTTACCGTTTTCCCATTTATTGTTTATCAGCAGATTCCTGTATTTGGCGATGACTGGATAGGAAATTTCAGGCAGGCATTCAGGGAGCTGATTGGCTGGAATGGCCTGGCCCATCTCTGGTTTCTCTATTATATGATTATTTATTATGTCGGGTTTGTGCTGATTGTATGGCTGGCCCGTCATAAATCAGTGGCCCCATTTGCCCACCGGTTGTCAGATTGGTGGCTGGGATCCAAATATCAGCCATTCTATCTTGGCATATTGGGGGTAGGGGGTACCTGGCTTCTTTTAGCGGCACAACCCCATTTACTGATACCAGTTTATACCGGACTT
>CAZLRY010000090.1:0-10601 GCA_964561675.1 uncultured Chitinophaga sp. | reverse complement strand
AGACCAGTAATAAAGTGGGAATACTCCAGATCACATTGATAAACCACATAATGAGTTCATCCGTTTTGCCCCGGTAAAAGCCAGCCAATGAACCCAGCAGTAAACCGATACTGAGGGAGATGATGACGGTGATCAGTCCCACACTTAAACTCACTCTGGTGCCAACAATGATCCGGCTCAGGATATCACGACCGTACTTATCTGTGCCGGTGATGAATTTCATTTTGATTACGGGTGCCGGTGCCGTTTGAGAAAGCGGATAGGCGATGCGTTCGCTCAGTCCTTCATCGATATATTTCTGAACAATGATGCTATCTCCTTTTATTTCATGTGCGGTGATGGGGACATAATAATATTTATCTTCTTTGCCACTGGCGAGCCGGGCAAAAAAGCTGGTGGCTTCCACGTCTTTCTCTTTTTTCACTTTGACAAATTCACGGGAACTGCCGGGTTTTTCACCGCCGATCTCCAGGATGATCCGATTGGCATAGGGAGAGGAATCAGGGGCAATGAAATAAGCAAAAACGGCAACCAGTACGGACAATACAATCACCACCAGTCCCAGGACGGCACCTTTGTTTTTTTTCAAACGCCGCCAGGCGGCCTGCTGGAAAGTGGGAGAGGAATCCATACCGGTGAAAGATACTTATTTTACTTTTCTCCCCTTCCATTCATACGTTCCGAATTGACCCAATAAACCGGAACTGATTGTATAGAGAATATGAAGGGGTTGAAAAAGAAAGAACCAGTTGAGCAGTGATCGCTTACCATAGAAGCCGGCCACGCCATAGACAAAGGGGAGTTCCACCAGGGTCTTGCCGATCCATGTGATTGCAAGGAGTAACCAGTATCGGGGATCCCAAAAACCGGCGATGAATGAAACAGCGAAACTGAGATTGAACAGGTAAACCAACAAGAGCACCGAAAAGATTCGTTTATCCGAATAACTTCTGGCCTTGCTGGCCCAGCGGATACGCTGGTTAAAAAAGGCGGACCAGCTTAGCATCGGAGCGGTGGTCATGATGGCGGCTTGAGACTGGAGGTAATGTGTTTTACCGGGGAAAGCGGTACTGATCTTATGCATCAGCAGCATATCATCGCCGGAAGCGAGCTGGTCAATCCCTTTAAATCCATCTACTGCCATAAAAGCGGCCTTGGTATACGCCATGTTTGCCCCATTGCACATACTTAAGGAACGGCTGTGTACACCTGCTGCGGTGATTCCCTGGAGTACGAGAAAATCAAGCGCCTGAAATCCCTGGAGGATGGACTGATTATGACTGAATACAACCGGTGCGGCAATAAATACGGCTTGTTTTTCTTCTTTAAAGGCCGCCATGGTACTTAACCAGTCCCGCCCGGGTATACAATCCGCATCGGTGGTCACGATCAGTTCACCGGTGGCGGCGGCAATCCCTTTTTCAATGGCTTTCTTTTTATAGGAATTGATGCCTTCTTCCTGTAACCGGATCAGGGTCACTGCCGGGAAGGATTGAACGATTTCTGCGGTACTGTCGGTGGAATGATCATCCACCACAATAATTTCTGTAAAGTCAGCGGGATAGCTTTGTTGTTGCAAGGCACGGAGCAAGGGACCAATATTGTGCTCTTCATTGCGGGCCGGAATAATTACACTGATCCGGGTAGATGCAGGATGACCGGGTTGAAATAATGCCAATTGTTTCCAGGATTGGTGGAAGCGGAACAGCAGGAGGCTGTACCCAATGAATAATATACAAGTCAGCAAAAGCAGGATCATGCGGCAGGGACAAAACTAATCATTGCTGAATAGCGTTCAGGATTTCTTTACTATGTTTTTCATGCAGCACCTGGTGACCGCAATTGATTTCCAGCAGGGTACAGCAGGACTCGATTCCGGCCCTGAATTTATGGCCTACTGATGTTACAATGATGCGGTCGTGTTTCCCATATAAGAGACGGACAGGCGTATGGTGCTCGCAAATTTGTTTTTTAATCAGGGATAAATCAGGTTTTAATTTTCTTAATTGTGTCCAGCGCAGATACAGGGAATGCCTGACTGAGTCATCACTGATATAATGATTTACGAATTTAAAAATACTGTGGTTAACCAGGTTGAGTTTCTTCATGAGTTTTAACAGGCCAAAGAACCAGTAAGGCTTTTTCATCGTTAAAGCGAAAAGTTGGTTCCCGGCCCATGTTTGGGTGGCAAACCAGTACCAGCCATTCACTTTTAAGCCATCGGGGGCAATCAGTACCAGTTTTTCGATTCGTTCGGGGTCTGATTGATAACAGGAAAGGGCCAGCCGGCCGCCGAGGCTGAAACCTGTAAGCATATACGGTATATGGTTGCTGCCTGAGGTAACCTGTATAATGCTTTCGATAATGGAGTTGAGATCATCGGCGTACAGGGGCTCTTTTTCCCGCCATTCTGTTTGTCCATGAAAGGGAAGATCAATCGCAATAATGGTAAAAGAGAGTCTGTCTGCATAGTGCTGCAGGAATTCAAATTTTTCCGCGGATTCTCCATACCCGTGCAGGCAAACCATTGTTTTTTCGCCTTGCCCTTCTACGGTGAAATGAATGGAAGAAGACCTGTACGTTATTACCTGTTGTTTCATTGTATCAGGTATTGAAGATACAGGTCTTCTTTCAGTCTTATGGTAGTGCTGTCAGAAAATCAACGGATAAAAGCCTTTGAACAGGACTTTCCATTTTCGTCTGTCACCGTAATAAAGTATAAACCTGAACTGGTAAGTGTTAAAGGAATGTTCAGGGTAGTAGAGGGAGCTGTTATAGTATACGTGAATTGGTCTGTAATCACGCCGAGGGTGTTACGTATACTGATCTGTGTTTTTTGTGATTTCCGGCAATGTATTTCCATAACCAATGCGTTAAAACCGGTATTCAGGTAAAGTTTATCAATTGTAATTTCCCTTTCCTCAAAAATTACAGCCATAACCGGGGAATACCGTACCATATTGTTTTCAGTTATTTTAATCCGGTATAGGTTTTTTCCGATAGCCGGTTGTTCATCGGTCCAGGTATAACTTACCTGGCCACTGCCTGCCTGTGCCTGCCTGGTATGAAGAGTGGAAAAATGTTGTCCGTCCGTACTTCGTTCAACCTGGTAAATGGTAAATGCTTCTTCTGCTTCCACCTGCCAGCTGAGCCGGGTTTGTGTACCATGCTTTTGTGCCAGAAAGTTTTTAAAAATAACGGGAAGCAGTATGTTGGGGCTAAATATGTTTTTGTCCCTTGCTTCCTGGAAAATCACCTGGTGTCCCTGATTGTTGAGGTGGTAGTCGGCATCCGGAAAACCGATATGCCGGACTTCATCTTTAAGTAAATACTGGCCGTCATTGGTTACCAGGTCATCCCAGAAATTAATGGCATAATTTCCAAAATTTAAAAGAATTGAATCCTTTAGTGTCCGCAGTGAATCCCGCTGGGCAAAGGGGAGGTCATTCCGGGGTTGTGAGGTGCAGATATAACACTGGATGCCGGTTGTGCCATTGGACAAAATGTATGAATACAGGTATCGAAGGTTGTCCATGACTTCTTTTTTTGTAAATCCGGATGCCACATCATTGTTTGGTAAATTAATGATGACAATATCAGGGGTCAGGCTTAATGCCTGGTCCACATTGTATCCCGGAATATGCGGTGGCCGCCCGGGGGGAGGGCTAAAGCTGCCGGGCATCTGATTATAGGTAACATAACCATAGCCTCCGACCAGGAGAAAGCTGGTATCCACCCCATCGGTTGCATTGTTCTGGTAATGCGTCCGCATCCGGCCAACCCAGCTTAATGCAGAAGAAGTGGCTGCTGAACCCATGGCGGTGGATGAACCCATTACGACCACCTTTTTCTGCGCTGAGAGAGGTGATTGCAGGGACGTGCAGAATAATACCAGTAACAGGCAGAAACATGTTTTATTCATATAACAATTTTTGGGTAGTATTCAGGGACGGAGAAAGCCAGCAATCAGAGTCTGCCCAGGGCGGGACACATTAAAATTAAAAGGTATGGATTTAAGAAATTTAAGTACATATACTTAGTTGTTCACAAAAAAGAAACAGTTAAGGTTTTTCCGGAATGAGGATTTTTCATATATTTGAATAGTTGCACAAACAACTATATGCCAAACAACCAATTTAAACGAGGCGAGCTGTACAGCTTTATTACTGGTAAAGCGTCGACTGCTATCGCCCGCAGACTGCAGAAGAAATTTAATGCGGCCGGACTGAATATCACGATCGAGCAATGGAGTGTATTGTATCATTTGTGGAAACAGGAGGGGATCAGTCAGCAGGAATTGTGCAATGCCACTTTCCGGGATAAGCCGAGTATCACCCGCCTGGTGGACAACCTGGAAAAGCTGAACCTCGTAAAAAGGGTGGCTTCGGAAAGTGACCGCCGGATCAATATGATTTACCTGACCAAACAGGCCCAGAAACTTCAGGAAGATACCATGGCACTGGCAGAGGAAACGCTGAATGAAGCATTGGAAACAGTGCCGGCTGATAAAGTGGATATCTGTAAGGAAGTTTTACAGATCGTGTATGACAACCTGAAATAAGCCCAACCATTTTAAATATATAACTTCTAAAACGCCTCATTATGAGTACCGCAACAGAAACCAGGAAAGCACTGAAAGGTGGAGAATGGCTGATCAAAGAATCTACTCCCGCTGACACTTTTACCGCGGAAGGATTCACCGAAGAACAACTGATGATCCGGGATATGTGTAATCAATTCCTGGATGCAGAAGTGTATCCCAATTTAGACCGTATCGACTCATTGGAACCGGGACTCATGAAGTCGCTGGTGACCAAGGCCGGTGAGCAGGGATTACTGGCGACCTCTTTTCCGGAAGAGTATGGCGGACTCGGAAAGGATTTTGTCACATCCACGATTATCAATGAATACCTCGGTGCGGGTCACTCTTTTTCCGTTGCCATCGCCGCACATACGGGTATTGGTACCTTACCGATCCTCTACTTTGGTACGCCGGAACAAAAAGAAAAGTACATCCCCAAACTGATTACCGGTGAATGGGCCGGAGCTTACGGACTGACTGAACCCAATAGTGGTAGTGATGCTCTGGGTGCCAAGACCACGGCCAAACTGAGTGAGGATGGGAAATACTATATCCTTAACGGACAGAAATGCTGGATCACCAATGGTGGATTTGCCCAGGTATATACCGTATTTGCCAAAGTGGATGGTGATAAATTCACCGGATTCATCGTGGACCGCGGAACCGAAGGATTTACCCAGGGTCCGGAAGAAAAAAAGATGGGAATTAAAGGTTCCTCTACCGTACAGTTATATTTCCAGGATTGTAAAGTGCCGGTGGAGAACCTGCTCGGTGAAGTGGGAAAAGGACACCGGATTGCGTTTAATATCCTGAACATCGGCCGGCTGAAACTTTGTGCAGCGGCCATCGGTGGTGCCCGTAAATCACTCAGCGGAACCGTTGAATATGCAAAAACCAGGGAGCAGTTCAAACAGCCGATTTCCAATTTCGGTGCCATCAAACATAAGCTGGCAGAGATGGCCATTCGTATTTATGTGGCTGAATCAGCGCTCTATCGTACTGCTAAGTGGATTGATGAAAAAGAACATGAACTGCTGGCTTCCGGCAAACCCTTTAGTGAAGCCCTGCTCGGTGGTGCTGAGGAGTATGCCATTGAATGTGCCATGCTGAAAGTATATGGCAGTGAAGTACTCGATTATGTGGTGGATGAAGGAGTACAGGTACATGGAGGTAATGGATTCAGCGCTGAGTATAATGCTTCCCGCGCTTATCGCGACAGCCGGATCAACCGGATCTATGAAGGCACCAATGAGATCAATCGTCTCCTTATTCTTGATATGACCCTGAAAAGAGCCATGGGTGGTCGTCTCGACCTGATGGGTCCGGCCATGGGGGTACAGAAAGAACTGATGAGTATTCCTGATTTCAGCGAGGATGATACCCCGTTTGCTTCAGAGCGCAAGCTGATTGCCAACCTGAAGAAAGCAATCCTGATGGCATCAGGAGCTGCGGTGCAGAAACTTATGATGAAGATCGAAAACGAACAGGAGATCCTGATGAATATTTCCGATATGGCCATTGAAACATTCAATGCGGAAAGTGTGCTGCTGCGGGTGATGAAAATGGTGGAAGAGAAAGGAGAAGCAAACAGCCAGGTTTATCTGGATATGATGCGCACTTACCTGTACGATGCGGCCGACCGTGTAAACAAGTCAGGTAAAGACGCCATTAATGCGTTTGCTGATGGAGACGAACAGAAGATGATCCTGATCGGATTGAAACGGTTTACCAAAGCGGAACCTTTTAATACAAAGGATGCCCGCCGCCGGATCGCTGATCAGATGATTGCAGCTGGAAAATACTGTTTCTAATTCCACTGTTCCCGGTCAAAATCCAACATGGCTGTTCTTAACGGGACAGCCCTTTTTGTTTCTTTATAGAGACTGGACAATTCCTTACGGGTCACCATCAGTTCCTTTAGTTTGCGGATTCTTTTTTGTTCTACTACCAGCCCGAAGCACATCAGGAAGGCAGAAAGGGAAGTAGAAATAAAGAATACCAGGAATGTATCATTCACATATTGCTCGTTGGGCACACCATTGGCATCGTTTTGTGCTTTAAAAACATAGTACATCAGGTATATGAAGAAATAACAGCCATATCCAAATAGCAGGGAAGTAACGATTAGCGCTTTTCCCGTGGCTTTCCGGTTTTCAATAGCCTGTTTGGTATGACGGATAAAGAAGAACAAACAAAGGCCGCATACAATCAACAGACCTGGTCCGATAATGATCGTGATCGCATCCAGGTTAAAGCCAACGATGCTGATAACGATGGCTTCAAAGAGAACAAAACTGGCAGCAACCAGTTTTAACCGTTGGGTAAATATTTTTGAAGGACTGAAATAGGAAAGAAACAGGATCAGCATGGGTGCATCGGCCAGGTTGTTGATAAAACCCCAGTTCTGTTCAACGGTGAAACTGACAGGAATATACTTTTCGGTAATCAGGTTATAGGCTAGTACGGAGCAGTAATATAACAGCAGTATGGGGAAGCTCCGGTAACGGGCGAGTCCCAGGGTAAGGATTAATAATATCGGGCCAGCTAATACAAAGGATGAAACAAGGCCCATGATTGAATACCAGTTCATGTCAATAGGTTTTTCCAGGATAAGGTCAACAATACCGGTTCAGGTATTGAATTATTCTGCAATATTAACGGCCAATTGATATATATAGTGCTTAAATAGAAGAGTTTACATGAAAATTCAGTAAAACTGTGTTACCCGTCCGTATTAATACGGCGCACCTGGAAAAAGGGTTTTTATCCTATCTTTCTGGTATGTTACGATTTTTCCGTTTAAGCCTGATCTTAATTACCCTTTCCACACATGCACAAACTTCTTTGCCTGGTTTTATCGTTGGCCGGACCAATGGGGTGCTTCCCTATCTCGAATACGGCTTGGGTTCCGACCGCCTGGGTGGGGCTAAAATGACTTATCTCGATACCGGTATTTTGGTAAAAGTGATCGACAGTACCATTATTAACTATAAAGTACAGTTATCGGCTAATCACCTGGCGTATTTGCCCAAAACCAGTTTTATACGATACGATAGTCTTATCACTGCTCCTTACTACCTGAGTAATAGCTGGAAAGTATGGGGTGATGACCGTTATGATTATGTGGTGTTGCCATTGGAAGAGAAACTCCCTTACCGGAGTATTCAACAAATCGGTCCTTCCCGTATTGTAGTAGAGGTATTCGGCGTTACGAATAACACCAACTGGATTACCCAGCTCAGTTCGGCAAAGGAGATAAAAAATGTATACCACGAACAACCGGAGGATGATCTGTTCCGGATCATTATTGAATTAAAGCATCCGCAGCATTGGGGGTATCATATCTACTACGAAAACAGGAAGCTCGTGATCCGGGTAAAGCGGCAGCCATCCTATTTACAATTACAACATATGCGGGTGGCGGTGGATGCAGGACATGGCGGGGATAATAACGGGGCGTCCGGCAAACAAACAAAGATCCTGGAGAAGAATTTTACGTTACTGATTTCAAAAGAATTGCAGCAGGCCCTCCTTGAAGAAAAAGCAGCGGTGTTAATGACCCGCGAGAAAGATACCTCTTACAATATGCCCGACCGTATCCTGATGCTCCAGCAGGAAGATCCGGATTTTCTGATCAGCATACACCTTAACTCTTCATCCAAAGACAGCATAAGAGGAACGAGTACCTATTACCGGTATATTGGTTTCAGGCCTTTATCTCAATACATCTACAAAGAAATGCTGAAGCTTGGTCTCCCTGAATTTGGCAATATCGGCAGTTTCAATTTCGCTCTCAGCGGTCCCACCCAGTACCCCAACTGCCTGGTGGAAGTGGCTTTCTTAAGTAATAAGGAAGATGAGCAGTTGATTAAAGATCCGGCGTTCCGCAAAGACGTGGCAAAAGCGATTGTGGCGGGGATCAAAGAGTGGCTGAAGAGTTGTGAGGATGATTGAACAGTGGATGTTTCGTTTACATTGGTATTCACAATACACCACCTACGGGGTGAAACGACAATCCGGTACAGCCGGTATTCTTGCTACCAATAATGCACCCCCTACGGGGTGAAAGAAGCGTTTCATGAAACCGTACAACAGGTAGA
This sequence comes from uncultured Chitinophaga sp., assembly GCA_964561675.1. GTDB lineage: Bacteria > Bacteroidota > Bacteroidia > Chitinophagales > Chitinophagaceae > JJ008. The sequence continues at coordinate 1,919 of CAZLRY010000090.1, read as the reverse complement.
TTTGATTTTTTATGATCAATGCTCAGTTGCTGATAAATGCGCTCTCACCCCGTAGGGGGTGTATTGTCGGTAGCTTTAAAGTGTAAAAAGATGCCCGTCTCACCCCGTAGGTGGTGCATTGTGATTTTCTTCAAAAAATAATTTACGGCCTGCCAGCCCCAAATAAGCTAGTTAAGCACTTAGCCCTGGTAATAAAATCCCTCTTTTACAGGAGCCGACACTATTCTAAATGTTTCATTTTTGTCTGGTTAATGATTTTACCCTCGTTAACACCCAAAAATGAAAATCGATTCCTTACTTGTAATACTACTGGGATGGCAACTGCTGGCTGTCAGGTATAAATACAGCGTAGGGAATAAGGTCTTTGATAAAAATATTGAAGGACTACGAAAAGTACTTTCTTCTGAATACCTGCGCAGTTTGCTGGCTAAATATTAATTACATGAAAACCTGGCTGTTCGTTTTATTTGTTTTGGCAGGCTTCGGCACTTTTGCCCAACCCGTTACATTTGATGTTTTTACGGCCACTGTTCCGGAAGGCTGGACGAAGGATGAAGCTGTGCAGTCAAATATCAATTTCACAAAAATCAACCAGCAGCAAAAAACCTGGTGCCGGTTCTTAGTATATAAAAGCACTGTGGGAAGCGGCAATCTCCGCGATGATTTCAATAAGGAATGGAGTGAACTGGTTCTGGCCGCGAATCCGGGAGCCGGGGTACCGGTGATGACTGAACCTGTAACGGAGAACGGATGGTCGGTTATTTCTGGAACCGGACAATTCATGTTTGACAACAAGAATACCACCGTCATACTGAAAACCTATTCAGATGGGCAGCGTTGCGCCAGCCTGCTTGTGATGACCAATGATCCCACCGGATTTGAATCAGTAATCAATGATTTTCTGTCTTCGGTATCAATCACTCCCGTCAGCAACCCGGTGCAACCACCGTCACCGGATTCAGGCGGACAGCAGGTACAAATACCGGCACCGATGGTTACGGGCTTTCAGTTTAATACCTCCAATTTTGATGACGGCTGGACGAGTGTGGTGAAGGAAGACTGGGTGGAAGTGGTAAAAGGCGATATCCGGGTATTGTTGCACTATCCCCGGGAAGAAGAAAAAAAATATATCTCGCAACAGGATGAAAAAACCCGTTTATTCTGGAACCTCTTAGTGGCACCCCGGTACAGCAATCTCCGGAATTATGAAATGCTGAATTACAGTATGTCCTATGAGCCACCACATTTTGCAGGGGGCCTCCTCCGGGATAATCAAACCGGCCAGGATGTTTGGGTGACGCTTTTTGAAAAGGCTAGGACAGGCTGGATTGAAATCATAACGAAGGACAAACAAAGCTTTGTCAATGCTTTTGGCATTAATAACCCGGATAGCTATTTTTCCGAATGGGACCCACTGATGAAACTGGCTGCTTATAACAAGTTTGCAGTAGGGGAGAATGACCTTTCAGGTAAGTGGTCCAATGATTTCTCCGGTTCTTCCAGTTACTATAGTGTATATACAGGAATTTATACAGGCTCGACTACCTATGCTTCCCGTGTCACGTTTACATTCGACAAAAGTAAAAAGTACAAATGGCACCTGGTGGTAGCCAGTGGCGGCACGGGTATCCGGACGAATGTGGAACAGGTCAATGCTAACGGTGCTTATAAACATATAAGTAACTGGCAGCTATGGTTTTCAGATATTGAGAAAAAGCCAAAGACGTATAATGCCTATTTCTCCTGTATAAAAGGGGGACGAATCCTGTGGTTGCAGGATACAGGATATGGGGATTATAGTTCTTTTGGCAGAATTGAATAATCCGAACTGGCCCGACCCATTGATAGTTAAGAAAATAGAAAGGAAATTTCGCCGATATTTGCTCTTTAAAGAATAAATATTTAAAAATAATAGATAA